>JASHQQ010000132.1 GCA_030039035.1 Acidobacteriaceae bacterium
CGGATGCGCGGTCCAAGCCGGTCCCGTTACAAGATTACCGTCGACCACGCAGCCGAAGAAGTCGGTTTCGACGAACGCGCCGCCGGCCCGCTTCACCTCCGGCGCGCAAGCCGGATAGGCGTTGACACTGCGCCCCTGCAGCACATCCGCCGCAGCCAGCAGTTGCGCTCCATGGCACAGCGCGGCGATCGGCTTGCCCGTCCGGTCGAAGTGCCGCACTATCTCCAGTACCTTCGGATCGAGGCGCAGGTACTCGGGCGCGCGCCCGCCGGGAATCACGAGTCCGTCGTAGCCTGCGGCGTCGATCTCGTCGAAAGTCGCGTTCAGCGTGAAGTTGTGGCCGCGCTTCTCGGTGTAGGTCTGGTCGCCCTCGAAGTCGTGAATCGCCGTGCGCACCTGGTCGCCTTTTTTCTTGCCGGGACAGACCGCGTCCACGGTGTGCCCCACCATTTGCAGCGCCTGGAACGGAACCATGATCTCGTAGTCCTCGACAAAGTCGCCGGCGAGCAACAACAGCCTGGCTGGTTTCATGGCATTTTCCCCCGCATCCAAGTTTCACCCATCGGCCGCCCGCCGTGCCATAGAATTCCGTCATGCTCAGCGGGGCTGCGTCGCTCAAGGACCTGAACGCTCGCATCATTCAATGCGAGCGCTGTCCGAGGCTGCGCGCGTACTGCGCGCGGATTGCCCAGGTGCGCCGCAGATTGTACAAGGACCAGGAGTATTGGGGCAGGCCCGTGCCGTCGTTCGGAGACCCGCAGGCGCGCGTGCTGGCGCTGGGGCTGGCTCCCGGCGCGCACGGCTCCAATCGCACCGGCCGCCCCTTCACCGGCGACGGATCGGGCGCCTTTCTCTTTCCGGTGCTTTACGAAGCGGGATTTGCCTCGCAGCCGGACGCGGTTGCGCGCGACGACGGCATGACGCTTACCGGACTGTGGATCACCTCCGTCGTGCGCTGCGCCCCGCCGGCGAACAAACCCGCGCCGGAAGAGTTGCGCAACTGCGCGCCCTGGCTCGACGAGGAAATGGAGCTGCTGCGAAAGTTGCGCGTGGTGGTTTGCCTGGGGAGAATTGCCTTCGACGGCCTGCTCGCTCACCTTCGCCGCCGCGGCCTGATGATGAATCGCGCCGGACTTGTCTTCGGCCACGGGGCGGAATACACGCTGCCCGGCGGACTTCGTGCAATCGCCAGCTATCATCCTTCGCTGCAGAACACGAACACGGGAAAACTGACGCGTGCGATGTTTCTCAAGATCTTCCGGCGCGCCAGGCAGCTTGCCGAATCTCCACCCTGAACGACATGGTTGCCCCATCCTTGCGGCGTCCTTGTTTTTGCCGCAAGAGCGGGCGGAACGAGCTCACCTTGCCGAAGACCTCTTATCAACTCCTGGGGACAAGACACGCTTCGATCGAATAGACTCAGAGCTTCGCCCGAGAGCGCTGATTATGCGATTGATCCAGGTTGCCGATGCCGTCCGCTATCCGCGCATGACGACCGAGGAGCTGCGCGCCGCATACCTTGTCGAAACGCTCTTCGAGCCTGGCTGCATCTCGACGGTCTACGTCGATCTCGATCGCACCGTGATCGGGTCGGCGGTGCCTCTCGAGAAGCCGCTCGCCCTCGAAACGGATCCCGACTTGCGGGCCGGCTATTTTACCGGGCGCCGCGAACTGGGAGTGCTGAATATCGGCGGCCCTGGAGCCGTCGAGGTCAACGGACGTGCCTACGAGCTGGAGAATCTGGACGCGCTCTATATCGGGCGCGGGAACGAGAAGGTTGCCTTTTTGAGCCGAAGCGCAAGTGCTCCGGCGGAGTTTTATCTCCTCAGTTATCCGGCCCACGCGGTTTTTCCGGTTGCCAGAATCGATTCGCGACAGGCCGAACCGGTGATTCTGGGTTCTGCGGAGACGGCCAACCATCGCAAAGTTACGAAACTCATTCACCTCGAAGGCGCGCGGAGCTGCCAACTCGTCATGGGATTCACCCAGCTTTCGTCGGGGAGCGTCTGGAACACCATGCCTCCTCACACGCACATGCGCCGGTCGGAAGTCTATCTTTACTTCAACCTTGCGCTGGAAGATCGGGTCATTCACATGATGGGCCCGGCGCACCAGACGCGACATATCGTTGTCGCAAACAAACAGGTGGTGATTTCGCCCGGTTGGTCGATTCACGCCGGCGTGGGAACATCGAATTATTCCTTTTGCTGGGGCATGGGCGGCGAAAACCAGGTCTACAGCGACATGGATGCCATCGCCATTGCCGATCTGCTTTGAACATACCGGAGCTTTCCATGAGAAACTTCGTGCGGATTGCCATTTCGCTGGCATTTCTCGTATCGGCGACAGGAGTTATTGCACAGGTCATGACCTCCGATCATTGGTCGCGCGACGAGTTGCTCGGCCGGACGCAGCATTTGCGGGAGTTGGCCGCGCAGGACGACGGCTCGGCCAGCGAGACACTGGAGAAATATCCTCACCATTACACGATGCTCGCATTCCGCAACCGGAACGGCGGCGGCGAGCTGCACGAGAATTTCGCCGATTTCTTCACGATTCTCGACGGCCGAGCGACACTGGTCACCGGCGGCGAGCTGGTGGACGCGAAGACGACCGCTCCCGGCGAGCTTCGCGGCGCCTCGGTGAAGGGCGGCACGCGACAGGAGCTCAAGGCGGGCGACGAGGTGCATATTCCGGCCGGTATGCCTCATCAGATGTTGCTCCAGCCGGGCGAAACCGTCACCTACTTCGTCGTCAAGATCGAGGAGAAGCAATAACCGGCGGGCGCCGATGATTCCCGGTCACGTCAACGCGGCCTCGCAGGGATGAAACGCAGTTCCTTCGACCCGGTTTGGCGCCCAGCCAACCCAGCGGGCAAAGATCGCCCGCCGGGGACCCCGGATGCGCGCCAAACTTCGCTCAGGACGACGATCGCTTGTGTTCGCCGGTCACAACGGCTATCCGATCAGTCGGTGGTGTACCGGATTTCAAGCCGCCGGATCCGGTAACAGGAGTATGCCAGCACGACGGCGATCAGCAACAGCAGGCCCAGCACCGCAGCCCAGGCGGGAGCCGGTTCTGTTTCAACTGTGAGCAGCGCGAAGATGCCGTCGCCGGGCACGCTGACCGGCATCAGGTGGCGCAGATACGAGGCGACGCTGATCCTTTGCAGAATCGATGGCAGGACCGGGTTGATGGCCTCCCAGCCGAGCACGAGCATCGCCGCCGGCATGGGATTGCGGAAGATCATGCTCAGGAGCAGGAAGACCGCGCCGTAGCCGAGGCAGGCGAGAACCGCGATCGCCAGATACGCTTCGAGTTGCGACAGGCCGGGACCGTTGAAGACGAAATCGTGTCCGACGGTTCCATACGGCATGTACACCAGCGCAAAGTCGGCGATCATCGCGCTGCCGAAGAGCAGAATGGCGCTGAAGGAACCGGCGGCGAACTTGGCCAGCAGCAGAATCTCGCGCCGGACGGGCGAGAGCAGGTAGTAATGCAGGCTGCGCTCGACCATCTCGCCGCGGATGAGCCGAGAAAAAATCCCCAGGCATCCGAAGAAGATTCCCAGCCGGATGTAATAGAACTGCACGATGCCGGCGAGCACCATCGTGTCTTCGCTCATCGCGAGCTTGCCGTCTCGATCGAACACGGCGTGAATCAGGAGAATGATCGTGGGAACGAAAGCGAGAAAGTAGATCCAGGTCGCGCGCCACGAAAACAGGTTCCTTCGCACTTCAATCCGCGTGAGGCGCCGCGCCTGCAGCCACCACAGCCCCCAGGGCTGCTGCTTCAGGCGGTTCGTCAGCGTGTTCGCGCTCGCGGCCATTACGAAGCACCTCCGTCGGATCCGATCAGGTAGTTGTAGATCGCGTTGGCGTCATCGTCGGCCGGTGCGACGGCCTCGATCTTGACCAGCCCTTCGACCGCGACGTCATTCAGCAGCCGGTAAAACTCGTCGACATCCGCGGTGCGCAGAAAGACGCCCTTGCCGTCGCCATGCAGCCGCGCTTCCACGCAGTGATTCACCGAAAACATTCTCGAGGCCAGCAGTTCCGGCTTGTCGCAGCGCACCAGCACCTGCATCGGCTTGTCACGCACTTCCTGCCGGACCTGGTGAATGTTGCCTTCGGCGATGAGGTAGCCGCCGGTGATCAGGATGACGCGGTCCGAAATCCGATCGACCTCGTCGAGAATGTGGCTGGAAATAATGAGGTGCATACCCTGACGGCCGAGCTCCTCAAAGAGCGCCAGCGACTCCGCGCGTGCCATGGGGTCCAGCCCGTTCAGCGGTTCGTCGAGCACCAGCACGCGCGGATGATGCGCGATGGCCTGCGCCAGGCGGATCTTCTGCCGCATGCCCTTGCTGTAAGCAGCGATCTTACGGCCGGCCGCGTCGCTCAGCCGCACGCGCTCCATCGCCTCGCCAGCCAGGCGGAAGGCATCGTATTCGCTGACGCCGTGCAGCATCAGGCTGTCGAAGAGAAACTGGTATCCAGTCAGTCCGCGGGGAAAGGAATCGAATTGCGTGCAGTAGCCCACCATTCGAAAGAACGTATCGGGCTCGCCCGGAGCGATTCCCTGTATCGAGATTTGGCCGCTGGATGGCTGAACGAGACCGGTCATCAGGTTCATGAGCGTGGTCTTGCCGGAACCGTTGGGACCTACAAGCGTTGTGATGCCGGGCGGAATGGAAAACGAGATGCGATTGACGCCGAGAACTTCGCCATAGAACTTGGAGACGTTTTCGAAAACGATCCGGTCGTTCATGGCGTTCATCCTCTCACTACTTCGCGGGCGCGAATCCGGGCATGCAGCATCGCCGCGCAGACAAGGCAGGCCGCGATCAGCATCGCGAGAATCGCCGCGCTTGGCAGCGACCAGTCGCGGCCGGTCCGAACCACTTCCGGCACGCCCAGCAGCCGCTGCCATAGCTGCGTCATCATAACCGGCAGGTTCAGCAGCATTCCCCATCTGGTGCGCAATACGGCGGAGAATATGCCTCCCACGCCGGCCGGCACAAGCACCGCGGCAAAGATCACGCCGGTCGCCAGGGTGCGCCATTTCACCCAAGACGAAAAGGCCAGGCCCACCATGGAAAGCAGCGTAATCCAGACCGTCGTGCCGGCAACGATCCCGAAGGCGATGGGAAGGTTTGCCATTGTCCAGCCCGGCGGGGCGCAGTCGCACTGATAGACAAAGAGCACCAGGCACGGAAGCACCGTAACGGACGCGAGCGACGCGAAAAGCGCGAGGAATTTGCCCAGGACGTATCCGAAACGCGACACGGGGTGACTGAGCAGGATGGGGAGGGCGTTATCGGCAAGATCGTAGGTTATGAGGCGCGGCGCGACCCACGACATGAGCGGAAGCGCGAACCAGCATTGCGCCTCGAGTGCTCGCAAAAAATACTCCGCATCGACATCGAGAAAACGAAGATTGTTCCTGGAGACGAGCAGGCGCGTGGCCGGATTGTTGGCAAGATAGATCTGGATCAGGAAGATGATGAACGGAATCATCGCGGCCAGACCGAGTCCGATGGTGATTTTCGAGGACCAGGCTTCGGCCAGGCCGTAGCGGACGAGAACGCCGACGCGCGCCCACATGGGCGTCACACGGCCCGAATACGCCCGGTAATCGTGCCTATAGACCGACATTGGCCACCTGCCGTTCGTTGTCCATGGCGCGCAGAAAGATGTCTTCCAGAGAATCGCGCCGCTGGCTCATGCGGCGAATCTGCACACCCTGCTCGCCGGCGATCACAAACAGGTCGCGCGCCTCAAGGCGATCGGGCATCACCAGCTTGATGCGGCCGCCGGGAAAGCTTGCGCATTCGCAGCCGAGAGCCCGGACGTTGACCGCGAACTGCTCGGTGGCGCCAGCGGTTTCGAGCTCGATGAAATTGCGATGCGAGCGGCGCTCTTCCTCGATGTTGCACAGAGCGGCAATGCGGCCGTCCCTGAGGATCAGCACTTCATCGCAGGTCTCGTCGATATCGCGCAGCAGATGCGAAGAGATGAGCAGCCGGATGCTGCCCGCCTTGCGAATCTCCTTGATGGTTTGAATCATGCGCTGGCGCGCCACCGGGTCGAGACCGTTGGTCGGCTCGTCGAGGATGAGAAGCTTTGGACCGTGCGCCAGCGCCTGGGCCAGCTTGATGAGTTGCTTCATTCCCAGCGAGTAGGTGCTCACCTTGCGGTAACGAACCTCGCCCAGGCCGACGTAGAAAAGCGCCTCGTGGGCGCGCTCGAGCGCTTCGGCCGGAGGCAGTCCGGCCAGCTCGGCCATGTAGCGGACAAAGCGCACGCCGCTCTGGTTGCCGATGAACGAGTCGTTCTCCGGCATGTAGCCGATGCCCTGGCGGATCCGCGCACGATCATGGCGCGAATCCAGCCCGAAGACGCGCGCGCCGCCGCTCGACGGCAAATGGAAACCGAGCAGCGTGTTGATGAGCGTCGATTTTCCCGCGCCGTTGGGGCCGAGCAGGCCAATGGCATTCCCTCGCAACTCCCCCGTCAGTCCATTCAGGACGGTGCGCCCGCCGAGGCGCACTTCCAGCCGGTCGAGATCGATGATGCCCATGTCACTCTCTTACGTGTTCCATGGTGGACTTGTTCCGCGAATCGAGCAATGCGCCGAGGGTGAGGAAATCGAATCCGAAGAGCCGGCTGTCGCTGCCCGCTTCGATGCGGTTCTCCTCGCCCCAGGCGCAGACAGCGGTAGGCCGCGAGTCGGCGGCCAGCTTGCGCAGCAGATCGGCCGAATCGCCGCTCAGAGTTCCGAGCAGCGGATTCAACACCGGGCTCAGGTTCTGATAGGCGACCGCGGAGCAATTCTCATTCCCGTCCTTGGGCAGCAGATCCTTGAAAGCCGCCGAGCGGGCGAGCGTGTTGCCGCTCGAGTGCTCGCGCAGCGCATCCAGAAGCAGCGCGCGATTCGGCGCGACGATCAGGAATCCGTCGGCATAGGTGTATTGCGCAACGACGTTGCCGGAGGTGGTATAGCGAATCGCGTAGAACTTTCGCCCGCCGCTCTGGCTCGCATCAATCGCAACCGGACGCGCATTCTGGCCCTGCTCCTGCTCGTTGGCCAGTTGAACCACGTGCTCAATCGCCGCCTGGAGCTGATTCGAGTCATGAACTTCGACGACGAGCTTCCACGAAGGCGTGGGAAGAACCGGCCCATCGAGAGCCACCAGCAAATCCCCGCCCAGGTTGGGAACCAGCTCATTGCGAACCGTGTCTTCGATCCGGGATTCCGTCTCGCTCAGGTCCGCTTCGCGGCCGCCGCGATTGTCTCTCGTGATTGCCTCGATATCGTTGGCAATGGCCGTCGGATCCTTGGAAAGCGCAGCGACCGCCAGCGCGGCATTCGGCGAGACGAAGTCGAGCGATCCGATCGGCGCGGGAGGAGCAAGCCATGAAGCGACGCGCTGCCGCTCGCCTGAGAATTGCAGGTTCAGGTGGTTCTCCGGCGCTCCATTCACTTCGCGATGCTCGGCGATGAGGTACTGCACGCCTCCAAGTCCGCTATTGTCAATCATGTTCTTTCTGGGGCGACCGGAGCGATTTGCGCCGAGATCTTTATTCATCATCTGGTGCAGGTCGGCGGCGAGAATAATGCCAGCGCCGCGGTCGTAGGCGGCTGCGATTTCGCGGCCAAAGTCGCTATTGGCAAATCCGCTGGCGCCGGCGTTCAGTTGCGCCTCCAGTTCTTTGAGCGTTGCGACGCTGTTGGAGAAAACGGCCTCATGCGGCCGAACCAGCGCGTAGCCGCCCTGCCCGGCGTTTCCAGTATCCGCAGTAGCGCTCAGGGAGCGCTCATCGAGCACGGTCAGCTTACCGGTTGCGCCGGAAGAGAACCGGTCCTTGAGCAACTCGTCCAGCCCGCCGCGCTGGACATCGGCAAGCACGGCGAATCCCGGCTGATCGCCCTGCCGGAAACCGACAATGACCACTTCGTCGCCCAGATACTGGCTCACCTCGTGCAGTTTGTCGACCAGCGCGTCCAGCTCCTCGGTGTTGTTCTGGTGGCCGCGGGCCCACCACTGCTGCAATTCAGGGCTCTGGCTCAACTGATCGTGAAAAATTGAGTTGGCCTGGCTCAGAAAATCGCCGAGGTTGGGGATGCTCACGTAGAGCAGCGAATCGGCGGGCACGCGTGCGAGCAAGTCGCTGCCATAACGCGGTTCGGGGAACGGAAGCTGGCCGATGCGATGCTGCAGCGTGGCAAGCTGCGCTACCAGGCGCAGGTATTTCTCGCGATCCTGGCTCCAGGAAACCTGCTCTTCGAGCGGCTCCGGGCTCAGCTTGTCGCTGGTGGCCAGTTGATCGCCGGCATGAAGCAGCGTTTCCATGCCGGAATGCATCACGTGTACGTTGCCTTCGAGCACGGCCACGCGCGAGCCTTTGATTCCCGCATCGACCGAAAAGACCGTTCCGGTCACGCCCACGCGGCAATCGGGGGTCCTGACATACAAATGCCCCAGCGCGCGCCTGGCGGCCTGCACAATGGCGGCGCCGCCGTCGAGCCGCAAGGTCATGTCGCGGCCTCGCTCGCCCACCGCGACCACGCTGCGCTCGTTCACTTCGACCGTCGAACCGTCGGCCAGCTTGAGAACGGCGCGCGATCCGCCCGCGGTGCGCAGGCTTTCGCCTTCGCGCAATTCGGCGCCGGGCTTGATTTCCCTGTCGTTCGCATTCGAGATCAGGTAAGCTGAGCCGTGGATCGACTCAACTTCCGCGCGCACTCCCGGCGGAATCTCCCAGTACAGCCTGTAGACGATTGTCCCCCAAAGCAGCAACGCAAAGGAAACGGCGAACGCCCATCCGAGCCGCCCCGGCCGCCACGCTTCCTGCGGGGCCCGTTCCGTCTTCGTCCTCGGAACCGACCAGTCCACGGCTGCGGTACGCTGGCCGGTCTTGAAGCTGCGCAGGCAGCGTCCGCAGTCGCGCAGATGGGCTTCAACCAGCAGCGCGCGCGCCGCAGGGAGGCTTCCCGCGCGCCAGGCGCCCAGCAGCCGCTGTACATCGTCGCAGCTCCCGATCGCCTCTTGCTGGAAATTGCGCCCGGCTTCGGTGCCCACCGCAATGCCCAACCGGCCGGCGATGCGGCCCGCGGAGGCCGAGATTGCTTCCGATCCGGGCTCCGCGCTCTTGAGCGCCTCAATCGCGTCCGTCAGCAGTTGTTCGTCATGGTGCTTCATCGGTTCCCCCGTTCGATCCCTGTAAGCCGCTTTTTCAGCTTCGATCGCGCCTGGTACAACGTGACCGCAACCACGGCCTGCGACGTGCCCATTAACGCCGCGATCTCGCGATTCCCCAGCTCTTCGAGGTAGCGCAGCGAAAACATCTCCGCGGCGCGGGGCGGCAGTTCGCCGATCGCCTGTCGCAGCCACCGGCCGAGCTGATGCCGGGAGGCAACCTCCTCCGGAGAGCTTTCCTTCCCTGTCGACGCCACTTCCGCGGCGGCGTCCAGCGGTTCTGTCGCGGCGGATTTTCGCCGGCGCAGCAGATCCAGGGCGCCGTTGATCGCGGAACGGTAAAGATAGCTGCCGGCGTTTTTCATCGCGACTTCGCCGCCGTTGGCCAGGCGCAGGAAGACCGCCTGCGCCACGTCTTCCGCGTCCGCCATGCTGCCCGTGATCCGGTAGGCGGCAAGCAGAACGCGCCGGTGATGCTCACCGAACAGTCGGGAGAGCTCGCCGGATTCTGCGATCGGCAATGTTGCGCTGGCCGCGGCCATTGGCTCACCTTTACCGCTTTTCATAGGGATGACGCTCGAAACGGGAGATTCTGAATCCTTTTGACGGGAATCTACGACGATGAGACATTCTAGTTCCGCAACAAAGAGGAGGAAGCCGTCTCACGGCTTCCAGGTTGGCATCGGCCGTCCGATTCCGCACACTCCATTCCATATGCGGACAATGCGTCGTCCCGGAGGAGGAGCAAATGTCCTAAAATCATAGCGATCCAGCTTTGACGGTTGGCCTCCAATCTGCTGCTCCAGATTGACGAAAGATCTTTGCGCCGTTCATTACCGGGCCAGGGAGAACCAGTATGTTCGCGGATCTTAGATTTGCGGCGCGCCGCTTGCGCCGGTCGCCGGGATTTGCTTTGACAGCGATCGCCACGCTGGCGCTGGGCATTGGCGCCAACACGGCCATCTTCAGCGTAATGAACGCCGTGCTGCTGCGCGTGCTGCCGGTGCGCGAGCCGCAACAACTCTTTTACCTGACGCACCGGAACGAGCCGCCCAACGTGAACACGACGGGTGACTCCCGGTACACATACGGGATCAATGTCTACGAGCGCATGCGCCAGGACCGGAACGTCTTTTCCGAAGTGATCGCGTACGTGCCTCTTTCGCTAAGGAAAACCGCCATCCGCTTCGGCGACGAACCGGAGGACGTGGAAGCCGACGAGGTGAGCGGGAACTTCTTTTCCGCTTTGGGCGTGCGTATGGCCGCGGGGCACGCCTTTGTGACCGGCGATGAAGACCGGCACTCGCCGGTCGCGGTTCTGAGCTACGGGTACTGGACGCGCCGCTTCCGGCGCGATCCGAAAGTGATTGGGCAGGCCGTATACGTGAACGGCGCGCCGATGACGGTGATCGGCGTGGCGGCGCCGCATTTCTACGGCGTGGAATCGGGCGGCGATGCAACCGATCTGTGGGTGCCTTTGCAGAACCGGCCCGATTTGAATGCGTGGGGAATTCCGGCATCCGCGCACACGCTCTACGGCATGCCGAACTGGTGGAACCTGATGCTGATCGCGCGGCTGCGGCCAGGAGTGACCGGGAAGCAGGCGCTGACGCGGATGAATCCCGTCTTTGCTCATGCCGCCTGGGAGACGGTTGGACAGGAAGTAAAGCGCACGGGAGAGCCGCTAGAGCTGGAGATGGTTCCGGCGCGCGGGCTGGGCACTTCCTCTGATGATTACCGCCAGCCGCTGCAGGTTCTCATGGGCATGGTGGCGCTGGTGCTCGTGATCGCGTGCGTGAACCTGCTCATGCTGATGGCGGCGCGGAACGCCGCGCGGGAACGCGAGTTTTCCATGCGGCTGGCGCTCGGCGCGAGCCGGTGGCCGCTCTTCCGGCAACTGTTGGCCGAAAGCCTGCTGCTTGCAGGCCTGGGCGCCGCGCTGGGCTGGGCGTTCGCGGTCGCGGCAACCGGCCTGCTCGCCAGGTGGTCGGAGATCGAAACGAGCCTGGCTCCGGATTGGCCGGTTCTGCTGTTCACTCTTGCTCTGGCGGCCGGCGCAGCCGTGCTCTTCGGGCTGGCGCCGCTTGGGGCTGCGTCGAGCGCACCGGTCACGCTGGCTCTTCGGTCCGGAGCAACGCAAACTGCCGAAAGCCGAAGCCGCGTGCTGATCGGAAAGCTGCTCATCGCCGCGCAGATGGCGCTGTGCGTCGCGTTGCTCTTCGCCGCGGGGCTGCTCATTCGCACGCTGTGGAATTACCGCAACGTCAACCTGGGCATGGACGCCGATCGCGTGCTTGCGTTCGGCGCGCATCCCGTAGGCGCGCGTGACAATGCTCAAATGCTGGCCTTTTATACGCAGTTGACCGATCGCCTGCGCGCGCTGCCGGGGGTGCGCTCGGCGACCGAAGCCGACCTGCGCCCCGGCTCCGGCTGGACCGATGGTGGCCTGATGGTGATGGATGGCCGGCACTATTCCTGGGACAACGGCCGCGGCCTGCTCTACACCAATACCGTCGGGCCGGAGTTCTTCGGCACACTGGGAATCCCGGTGCTGGCCGGTCGCGGCCTCTCGGCCCGCGACACCGCCGGCGCACAACGGGTCGCCGTGGTGAATCAGACGTTCGCGGAGAGGTACTTCGACGGCTCATCGCCGATCGGGCACACGCTGGGCGAAGGAAAAGATCGCGCCACGATCGTCGGCGTGGTGCGGGACAACAAGTATCAGTCGGCCGGCGAAGAGCCGCGTTCGATGGCTTGGTATTGCTATCTCCAGGACCCTGTCATCGAGCGCATGGACGTGGAAGTTCGTGCTGCCAGCGACCCGATGGTGCTCTTGCCCGAGATCCGGCGCATCGTACGCGAAATGGATCCGAACGCGCCGGTCGAAAACCCGATAGTGCTCAAGGCCCAATTCGAAGAGAGCTACCTCACGCCGACTCTTTTCGCGCGTCTGGGAGCCTTCTTTGGCGCTTTGGCGGCGCTATTGGTTGCCGTCGGCCTCTATGGCACGCTGGCTTATCGCGTCAATCGCCGTGTCGCGGAGATCGGCCTGCGCATGGCGCTGGGCGCCGCGCGCGGCCAGGTGCTGTGGATGATCCTGCGCGACAGCCTCGTCCTGGTTGCTGCCGGACTGGCCATTGGGTTGCCGCTGGCGTGGATGGGATCGCGCCTGATGGCGGCCATGCTGTACCAGCTCTCGCCGCACGACCCGGTGAGTCTTGCGGGCGCGGCGCTTGGCGTCGTCATGGTCTCGATCGCCGCAGCCCTCGTGCCCGCGCGAAGGGCGGCGGGCGTGGAGCCTATGCAGGCGCTCCGAACAGAGTAGCGGGGGACAACGTCCCTCCAGCCCTTGCGCCAGCCACCCCACGGACAAAGACCCGTCCGTGGGGACCCCGGTGCGCCGCAAGGTCGGGGCAGACAGGTTCTTCATCTCTATCCGCGCGGGGCCTCCGAAGCCGCATCGATAATAGGGGTCAATGACCCTCGACTGGACCACCGGCGCGCTTGCCGAAGGCCTGCGCTGCTACGGCAACGGCGAATTCTTTCTCGCGCACGAACACTGGGAGGGCGCCTGGCTCCAATGCCCGGAGCCGGAAAAGACCTTCCTGCAGGCGCTGATCCAGATCGCAGCGGCCTTTCACCATCTGCAAAGGAGTAATCCGGCAGGAACCCACTCCCTTTTGCGCAGATCATTGCGGCGGCTCGAAGATTATCCGAGCGGGTTTGGCGGCGTCGCCGTAGGGCCCCTTCGCGAAAGCATCCGCATGTGGCTCGAGGCTCTCGAGGAAGGAGACGGATCGCCGCGGCTTCCCTTCCCGGCAATTCGATGAACGCAGGAATCCAGGAAGCAAATCAGGGAATTGGCCCTATTCGCATAAAATGGTGACGCGATGGATACGGTAACCATCACCGGCGATTGGGTCGGGCGCGTCATCGACGGAAGATTCACGCTCCTCGAGTGGCTGGGCGGCTCAGAGCGGGGCGGCGTGTTCCGCACGGAGCTCGAGGGGCCACGCGCCGAGAAAGCGGCGATCAAGCTCATTCCGGCGGACGCCGCCGGCGCCGCAGCCCGGTACTCCGGCTGGGCTTCGTCGATGAAACTCTCGCATCCGCATCTCACGAGCGTCTTCCGCTTCGGACGGTGCCACATCGACGGCACAGCGCTGATCTACGCGGTGACGGAGTTCGCCGACGAGATTCTCTCGCAGGTCCTTCCCGAGCGGGCCATTACAACCGAAGAAGCCGGGGAAATGCTCGAACCGGTGGCCGACACACTGTCGTACCTTCACGGCCGAGGCTTCGTGCACGGGCATCTCAAGCCGATGAACATCATGGTCGTCGACAATCGGTTGAAGATTTCGGGCGACAGCCTCTACCTCGCGGGCAGTTATCGAAAACCGGCGTCCGCGCTCGGCGCCTACGATGCGCCGGAACTGGCCACGCGCCCCATTTCTCCGGCCGCGGACCTTTGGTCTCTTGGCGTTACCCTGATCGAAGCGCTTACCCGGCGCGCCCCGGCGAGCGGCCAGGCGGCGCTGTTCGAGTCGGGCGTCATTGCCTCCATCCCCCAACCCTTTGCCGACATTGCGCGGCACTGTTTGCCGGAGAATCCCGCGCATCGCTGGTCTGCCGACGAGGTCAAGCATCGCCTCGAATCGGATGACGCAGCCCCCGCCGCGGTTGAAAAAACCACAAGTAAGCCGGCTTCGGGAATGCGCGCTGCGGCGATCGCCGGCGCGGCCCTGCTGATGGTGATTGTGCTCGCGTTCCTGCTCATTTCGCATAGCAAGCCGCGGCCCGCTTCGCCTGCCCCGGTCGCGAAAAGCTCGCCCGCAGCCCCTGCCGTCGCGCCGCCTCCCGCGCAGAACGCAGCGCCTTCGGCTCCGCAAAACGCGACGCCTCCAGCTCCACAATCCGCGGCACCTCGGAATCCGTCCCCGCAAGCCGTTGCGCCGTCTACGCCGCAGGCTGCCGCACCGACGGCTCCGAAGACCGCAATTGCTCCTCAAGCGGAGATGCCGGCAACCCAGGGCCCGATGACGAAAGGTTTGGTCGCTCAGCGCGTTTTGCCTGACGTGTCGCCGAAGGCGAGCGCAACCATCCATGGCAAGGTCACAGTCTCGATACGAGCCTCAGTCGACACGCGCGGCGAAGTTTCCGATGCGACATTCACGTCGGAAGGACCGAGCAAGTATTTTGCCCGGCTGGCGCTCGAGGCTGCCCGGCAATGGAGGTTTCAGCCCGCGCAAAGCGGCGGCCAGCCTGTTCCGAGCGTATGGATCCTGCGCTTCGAGTTCACGCCGAGCGGAGCCGAAGCGATTCCGCTGGAGCAGTCGCCGTAGTCGGCCCTGGTTCCCAGGTCTCAAAAGCGAATCTTGGGGCACCCGGGGACGACGCGGAATCGAGCGGTCACAGAGACCTAGAAGATCACGCGGAACGCAGCCTGCAACTGCCGGGCCGGCCCCGTGAAGTTGGGCGTGCCGAAGGTCGGATTGGCGGGACTGGTAATGCCATCGCCGAACTGGCGTGGCACCGGCCCCAGGAAATCGGCAGCCCCGTAAACCTGGTCGATGCTCTGCACATTGCGATGATTGACGAGATTGAAGCTCTCCATGCTGGCTTCGGTCGACAGGTGTTCGGTGAAATGAAATACCCGCTGCAGGCGCAGGTCGCTGTCGTAGTATGAAGCGCCGCGATAGGAGTTGCGTCCGACGGTTCCCGTGCGGTCGGAAAACGGGAAGCCGTCGCCGAGCACGTTAAAGCCGGCCAGGATGGAAAAGTAACGCGGGCTTTGCAGCGTGTCCAACGTCGAAAGCTTGAAGTTGCGCAGCAGCCGCGGCCATTCCGAGGGGCTCTCGGCGAGCAGTGAAATGGTGGCGCGATGGCGGATGTCGTTGTCGCCCACGGAACGATCGGCCGCTGGGTCGAGATAGTCCTGCGGAGTATCGGTCAACTGCACTTCGGTGCCGATGTCGATCGACTTGGAATAGGTATAGTTGGCGAGAACGCTGTAGTGCCGCGCGAAGCTTCTGCGTACGCTGAGAATGCCCCCGTTGTAATCCGAGAATCCGCTGGGTGTGGCAATCAGCGCGAAGCCGAAGCGCGGATCCGCCGGTTTGAAGGCCTGGCGGCCGTCGGGAATGGTTCCGTCGGGTACGCCGTTGATGCTGTAGTAGACGGGAATGTCGATGGCGTGAACGTACTGATAGCCGGTGGTCAGCACCCATCCGCCGCCAAGCTGGCTCTCCACCTCGAGGCTGCCCGTCTCCGAATAGGCATTGGGGAATTTGCGCTGGATGTAGCCGAGCGGAAACTCCTGCAGCAGCGCGGGCGCAGGATATGTGCCGGTCGTCGCGTAGCTACGGAACGTCTGGGAAGCGAGTACCGGGTTTGAAACGCCGACGATGCCCGAAGGCCCCAGGCCGACGACTCCGTTGGCGATGTTGAGGTCCGGCACGTAGGGATTGTTCATGCCCGTGAACGCCGAGGCGCCCTGCCAGCCGACCATCAGGTCGCTGTAATCCCATGGCCCGCGGAACAAGCCGAAGCCCGCGCGGATGACATGCCTGCCGCCGGGCAGCGCGTAGGCCAGGCCCAGACGGGGCTGGAGGTTGTTGTAGTTGGTGGGATTCATGGGCCCGATCACGCGCACGTCGGCTGCCGACGGAAAGACATCGAAGTCGTACCGGAGCCCGGCGGTGAGAGAGAGCTTCTGCGTCGCACGCCATTGATCCTGCAGATAGAGATTTCCCAGCCTGTGCCAGAAATTCAAAGAAGTCGCATTCACGAAATCCTGCGCGGCCGCTCCGCCATAGAGCGAGCCGCCGAAGGGCACGGGCCGCGAGGGAATCTGTTTGCCAAAATACGAGCGGGGCTCAAGGAACAGAAACTGCACGGGTGTCCCGGGACCGAACGGAGGACCCGCAAATTCCCCGGCGCCAAAGAAGCTCTGCGGCGTGAAGATCGCTCCTCCCGGGCTGAAGAAGGTGGTGTCGGCCGAAATCCACACCGGCTCGAATCCTCCTCCGAATTGAATCGAATGCACGCCGCGCACCCAGGTGAAGTTCTGCTGCGCCTCGAAGTGCGGCTCGCGATAGTAGGAGACGCTGCCGGTGAATCCGCCGCTCACCAGCGTGTCGGATACGTCGAGCGTGGGCTCGAAGCCGGCGCCTTTGGGCGTCATGTGAAAGTCGCGATCGCCGAAATCGAGAATGCTCTCCGACGTCCAGCGCGGATTGAAGATATGCAGGTGGTTGGCGAAAACCGACTGGTCGCGCACCGGATTGTCGCGATACGTCGAGGGCAGCCCCTGCCCGGGCGCCGCAGTGGGAATGTCTCCCTTGCGGTCGTCGGCGAAAAGATAGCCGACGTTGAGGATATTGCGGTCGCTGAAGACCTGCGTGATCTTTCCGATCGCCTTGTCGTAGTTATCGGTCTCGAGGACGGAGTCAAGTTGCTCCGGCTGCAGCCCGAAGAGCTCTTTCACCTGGTTGATGCTGGGAGTGCCGGGGCCCATGCAGTCGGGCGCATCGATGCAGCCGAGGATGAAACTCGAATAAATGGGAGATTCGCCGCGGCGCTGGCCCTCATAGCCTGTGAAATAGAAAGTCTTGTCGTGACGAACGGGCCCGCCGGCATTGGCGCCGAACTGATTGGCGCGCAGCGTGTGCAGGCCGGGAGCGGAAAGAGGGTTTTCGGCATCGAGCGCGTCGTTGCGAAAATATTCGTACACCGAGCCATGCGGATCGTTGGTTCCGGACCTGGTGATCGTATTGACCACCGACCCCAGATTCCGCCCGTTGTCCGCAGTGTAGGGCCCGTCGGCGACACGGAACTCCTGCACCCAGTCGAGGGCGGGACTGACATGCTGCACGCCGGAAAGACTCACTGAATAATCCGTGCCGTCAAGCCCGAAGAACGAGCTGTGCGATTCGCGCAGCCCGCCGAAGCTGAGTTGAAGCACCGTCTCCTGAAAGGGAGACTGCGCCGCCGTGGCCGTGCTGCGCCCGACGTTTGCCGTGGGCGTCAGCAGCACGAAATCGATGAAGTCGCGTCCGGCGATGGGCAGGTCTTCGATCTGGTTCGGCGCAATCACCTGGCTGGATTGCGTCTTCTCCGTATCGATTCCTTCCGCGACGCCCGAGACCGTCACGCTCTGGGTAACGCCGGCCACGCCAAGCTGCGCAACGATGGAAGCGGTCTGGCCCACGGTGAGCGTCAGCGCGCGATCCCAGTCGCGAAAGCCCCCGGCGCTCACGGTGAGCCTGTATTCGCCTGGCGCAAGAGCAGCAAACACGGCAACTCCGGCGCGATCGGTTTCCTGCCTTCGCACCACACCGGTCCCGGAGTTATTCGCGAGGATACTCGCCCCAGGAACCACCCTGCCGGATGGATCGCTGACTGTGACGCTCAGCGTCGTCAATTGTTGGGAGTGGAGAAGACCGGCGCCGAGAAACAACGCGGCAAGGCAGCGGAGAATGTCTTTGGTCATAACCTGGCTCTCGCAAAAGAATGTCGAACTTAGTCTGAAGTTAGACCTGGAGGTTGGCCGTCGCTAACTCACTCGTTTTGTCTTGCTGTTCGCCCGGCACGATTGAATTACGCGCCGGAGGCCGATTCGCGAATGCCTGCCAGCCGGTTCTTCGGTTCGTATCCGCTCAGGGCAAGCCTCTTGCCGTGCAGCCGGTGCGTTTCGTCCGAGACCGGATGAACACCGGAAGTCGTGATCCAACGGTTGTAGAAGTTGAACAGGGCGACGACAAGAATCGCGAAGTAGATCGCCTCGTCATTCCAGCCAAAAATGCGCAGTTGGTTTACGTCGCCCTCGTCCATCGCCGTCAACTGCAACGTCATCTTGCGCGCGAAGCGGAGGAGAGCTTTCCGGGGCGCGTCGAGCGGCGAACTCTCCACGTCTTCGAGAACCTGACGAACCATTTCGTGGCTGCCCAGCAACTCGCCAGCCACGGCGGCATGAGACCGCCAGCAGAATTCGCACTCGTTGGTGTACGAGGTGTACGCCGCGATCAATTCGCGAAGACCGGCATCGATCGGCGCCGGGGCGCGCATCACGCCTTCGGTAAAACTGGCCAGATGAGAAGTAACATCGGGGCGATAGGCGAACAGATTCCATATCTGCCAGTGTTCGCGCCCCGCTGCCTTGGCAACGGAGATCAGGTCGGCATAGGGACTCGGCTGTGGATTGGCTTCCACCTCCGGCAGATAAGTGGGTTCTTGCTCGACAGCTTTCAAAGGATGCCTCCCGGTGCCGGAATGCGTGCGGGTGCGGACACGGTTTCCCCGAACGCCGTGAAGCATTTTCAGTTGCGGGTCTTCAATTCTCGGGGGAAGCCGAACCTTCGCTGCTCCATGAGAATGCCGGAAGAGAAGAGGCGGCAACCAACTTTAGGTGGCGATCCGGCTCCGCCTTTCGGATGAGGCGATGCGCCGGTCGCGCCGCGTACGATGGGCGCGCGCAGGTCCGGCCTCAGTTTGTCCCCGATCGCGAAACCTGTTCGGCACTCCATGGGAGGATCCGGAGAATGGCCCACATTCAACTGCCGGTTGCACCGGAACTCGGCCGGGAGTTTCCCGGCATCCTCGGCCTTATGACCTTCCGGCCGGAGACGGCGGCGCCGCTCAATGAGCTCGTCAATATTCTGTTGCGCGGCGAGAGCACTCTCTCGCGGGGCGAGCGCGAATTGATCGCCACGCATGTGTCGTGGCGCAACGATTGCTTCTTCTGCCAGACCATTCATGGCGCAGTGGCGGCGGCGCAGCTCGGCAACGACGAGGCCCTCGTACAGAAGGTGAAAACCAACTGGCAGGACGCCGGAATCTCGCCGAAGATGAAGGCGCTGCTCCAAATCGCCGGAAAGGTCCAGCAAGGCGGCAAGCACGTGACCGCGGAGGACATTGCGGCCGCGCGCCAGGAAGGCGCGACCGATCGCGAGATCCACGATACCGTGCTGATCGCTGCCGTCTTTTGCATGTGCAACCGGTATGTGGACGGGCTGGGAACGTGGGCGCCCCAGGACCCGGAGATCTATCGGCAGAGAGCCGCCGGCATCGTCGAACATGGCTATTCCGCGGTGACGCAAGCGGCGATTTCGTCGCTGCAACCGGACGCGGCCGAATCGCACGCCTACTCCTGAGGCAGCAGACGCGGCCTTCCGGCCGCAGCCAGAACCGGCAGAGCCAGCAGTTGCAGCGACACCGAGAAGACGATCAGGGCAGGAATCGAAAAGTCATACAATGCGCCCATGATCGCGCTGCCCGCGAACCAGGCGATCCCGAAACCCGCGTCGAAGACACCGAAAGCCGTGCTCCGCCTACCGGCCGGGATCGTCTGCGAAAGAACCGCCTTGAGGCAGGAATCCTGGGCACCCATGCCCATGCCCCAGAGAATCATTCCTGCAAAGGACAGCGCCGCCGAGTGAAGAAAGACCAGCGGCGCGAAGAATGCCGGAATGCCGAACGCGACGAGGAGAATGGGAAGACCGACTTTGTCCAGAAGTTTTCCAAGAATCAGCGAAGCGAGCGCGCCAGTCGCCATGGCCACGGAGTAGCAGACGGGCACGAGATCCTGGCGGAGGACTCCGCTCGTCTGGAAGTGGAAAGCGATGAGGGAAAAGTCGGCAAAACCGGCGGCGATGAGTGCCGCGGCGGCCAGATACAGCCAGTATGCCTTGGAAAATCCCTTGGCCGGGGATGGAGCCGGCAGCCTCTCGACGGGATCGAAACGCCGCTGGAAAACGCAAGCAACAGCAAGAACGATGAGACACATCAGCGCCGGAATCAGCAGCATCGCAAAGGCGTGACGGTAGCCTCCTCGACGGAATAGCACGAAGGCGACGATCAACGGCCCAAGCGTGGCGCCCGTTTGATCCAGCGCCTCGTTGAGCCCGAAGACCCAGCCGTGCCCGATCTTGCTGCCGGCGCGCGACAGCATCGATTCGACCGCCGGCCGGCGAATGGCGCGCCCCGTTCTCTCCGCGACGATCAACGCCGCGGCGATGGGCCAGCTCCCGGCCAGCGCCAGCGCGGGAACGGCCAGCATATTGATCGCGTATCCGAGAAAAGCGGCGGTCCAGTATCGTTGCGTTTTGTCGGCGAGATAGCCCGAAAGCGACCGGAGCGTGTAGCCGGCCATCTCGCCGAAGCCGGCGACGAAACCGACAATCGCCGCACTGGCGCCAAGAGAGCCGAGAAACGGGCCCACGATGCTTCGGGCGCCTTCATAGGTCGTATCCGCGAAGAAATTCACAAAGCCGGCGATCAGCACGAACTGGAAGGCGAGTTTCGCTGCGTTCTGTCGCGCGATGGTCATGCTCGTGCCTCCCTCCATCGGATCGATGCGGCGCCGCCGGGCCGAGCGCATCGATCCGGATTCCGCGCGAGCGCCAAGAGTTCGCCGCAAGAACGATAACTCAGCGGAGGCTCGAAAATCGAGAAGCATGACCCGATAAACAAGGATCAGCCAACTTTCGTCTCATTGCCGTCGCTTTCCATTGGCATTGCCGCGACCAGCAGTTACCTTCTGCTAGGCTGAAAGGAGCGTACTGCTGCGTGTTCGCGCGGCACGTCTCAAAGGGCAGGAGTCCATATCACGGATGGGCGAATTCCTTCAGCTCCTGCGCTGCAACCGCAACTACCGGTTCACGTGGATCGGCCAGATTGTCAGCGAGATCGGCGACAACTTCAACAACATCGCAGTCTTTGCCCTGGCCATGGATCTGACCCACTCCGGCATGGTGGTCACGGGCGTACTGCTGGCGCGAGCCGTTCCCGCCGTGACCATCGGGCCCATGGCCGGCGTGCTGCTCGACCGCTTCGATCGCAAACGCATCATGATTGCCAGCGATCTCACCCGCGCGGTGATCGCGCTCGGTTTCATTCTGGCGCTCACATCGCATCGCGTCTGGGTGCTGTATCTGTTCAGCGCGCTGCTGATGGCCGCATCGCCGTTCTTCACCGCGGGCCGCTCCGCCATTCTGCCCACCATCGCCAGCCCCGGAGAGATTCACACCGCCAATTCGCTGACGCAGACCACGCAATGGATGAACGTGACAGTCGGCGCATTTCTGGGCGCCACGGTGGTGGCGATGGGCTACAAATGGGCGTTCGTCTTCAACGCTTTCTCCTTCGTCTTCTCCGCGTGGTGCATCCGGCATCTGCGCGCTCCGGGACCCGAAGGATTTCACGGGCGCCACGTTGAAGCCGAGGATGTCGGCATCCGTCCCTGGCACGAATACCGCGAGGGACTGCGCTACATGCGATCGGTGCCGCTGGTGCTGGCCATCGCGCTGCTCTCGGTGGGCTGGGCCCTGGGCGGCGGAGCGGCGCAGATTCTCTTCACGCTCTTCGGGGAGGTCGTCTTCAACCGCGGCGCATCCGGCATCGGAATGATCTGGGGCAGCGCGGGGCTGGGACTGCTGGTGGGAGGGGTCTTTGCCAACTGGCTGGGAAGGCGCATTTCGTTCCGCGCCTACAAGCTCATCGTCTTCGTGGATTTCGTCATCCACGGCGCCTCATATACTCTCTTCAGTCTCGCGCCGCGTTTCGGCATGGCGCTGCTGTTCATCTTTCTCTCGCGCAGCGTCATGGCTGTCAACTCGGTGATGAACTACTCCTGGCTGCTTCGCACCATCGCCAACCGTTATCGTGGGCGCGTTTTCGCCACCATCGACACTTTCACGTGGACCATGATGATGATCTCCATGATGGTCGCGGGGATTGCGTCGATCGATTACAATCCGCGCCTTATCGGCACGGTCGCGGGACTGCTCAGCTCTGTCACGGTTATCGGCTGGGGCTGGGCCAACTGGACGGGACGCCTGCCTATGCCCGGAATCGCCGGAACGGAGTCCGACGAACCGGAAACCCATCCGGGCAACATGGTCTAGAAGCGATTCTTGAAATTCCATGACGCATTTTGAGTTCGTCGACGAGTGGCTTTTTCTCAAGGAAGAATCCTCTTTGCGATCCCGATCCGCCCGACACCATTTCGAGAACGCTCCAGGTAAATGACCGCATCAATTCGCACCATCGTCATGGTTTCCCAGGTCCCAGTACCGATTTATGCGGTCACAGGCCTGGATCCGCGACTGGAGAATCCTTTTCGGGCGAGGGCCAACCGCTTTTCGAAGGAATGAAGCACCGTCGCATCCCTGCCGATATGCCGGACCAGCACGGAATCCTGGCGTATCTCCAGGTCCGTGAAACCCAGCGCCCGCGCGCCAAATGGCCCTCGGCGCCCGGGCGGTGTTCTCCAGCCGACCAGTTCCGCTCCTCCGCCCCCGGAAACGACGAACGACGTGGGACGGTTCTCGAACTCGAGGTGTTGCAGATCGTGATCGTGACCCGAGATGTAAAAAGCAATCCGGTGTTCGGTCAGGAGCCTGCCCCATCTGGAAATGAGAATCGGGTTATCGCCGTGCATGCCATTTGTATAAAGAGGATGGTGGGCAACAAAAGCGAGAAGCTGGCCTGGCCGGTCCTTCCCAAGCTCACCCTGCAGCCATTCATCCTGGGCATTCGCCTCTGCCCGGCTCATTTCGAAGCTCCAGGGCCGGATGAAGTCCATGGACTTGGTTCCGGGAAGATTCGAATCCAGGCAGAAGAATGTCATCACAGGATCGTTTGAAGGGAATGAAACGGTGTACCACCGGGCAGGCATGCGCCATCGGCTGCTCCCGGCCTTTGCATAGGCAAGCTCGGCCTCTACCTTGTTTCCGAAGAATCTCTCGTAGTCATGGTTTCCGAGGACGGCGTATGCCGGGCCCGGAAAAACCGATGCGGGATACATCTCCTCAAACTGCCGGTTCCACCGGTGCGATTGGACTCCGCCTCGCATCGGGCCGTAGAAGTTATCTCCGAGCATCATGAGTGCGTCGATCTTCAGGCGATGAAGTCCCACCCAGCGGCGCATCGCTTCAGCTACGGCCGTTTGCTGTCCGGGAAGAGTGTTGGTTCCCCAATCGCCAAGCATCAGGATGTGCCTGGCTTCCGGATCCGGACTGCAATCGACCGTCGAAGCAAATATGGACGAAATGCCGCCGTTCAGAACGGCCGCCGCGGAGAAAGCAACCGTCTGTTTGAGGAACGAACGCCGTGTTATTTTATGCGTCCGGCTTTGTCGGGGTGTATCCATCCGGATTCTGATTCGTTGCGTCCGTCAACCCGCCATCCGGGACGAGGTTCTCTCAAGACCGACCAGGACCCAGCTATCGGCCCTGCGGACAAAGTACACAGTCACACTCCGGTGAGGCGTATCGGGAGCTGTGACGGTGCATCCGACATACGCTCCCTCCGTGGCGGCAAGAATCCCGGCAGGAACCCTGGCGTCGTCTGTGCCGTCGTCGGCGAAAGACCGATTGGTCGCATTGTCGAATCGGAACCAGTCGAAGCGATAGGCGCGCCGGGCTGAGACTCCCGACCGGGCGCCGATATCCGTGAATTCCAGCCGATCGCCGTCGATCGCAAAACCCTCCAGGGGAAGCACCTTGCCGTACCATGCGCGGCCGATCGCGTCCCGCCTCTCCTCAAGAACTTTCGCGATGTATTCGGTCACCGCGGGATTGCTGAACTGCCCCTCTTCGACGATCGCATGAATCTGGGCGTCGGAAAACTCCATCACTCGTTTTGCCGCCCAATAGCCATCCCCGTCCTGGAGCGCCTGAAATGCCGGATTGGGATAGTTCGGCCGCCACGTGAGAGGGTCGAATCCCACCGCGGTGAAGTTTCCGACGGCTGGAAGCTCCTTGGGGTAGCGAACCGTCTCCCACTTCACCGGTTTCAGGCCAAAAGTCAGGGCCCGATCTTTTTGTTCACGGCTGTCGGGGAGAATGTCCTCCTGACCGTGGCGAGGATCCTTGGCGATATCGCTGTCGCTCCCGAAAGAATCCCCGAAGTCGAGAAGAAAATGTTCAAATCGGGCGTCGGAGTCCGTGCCCACAACCGTGTCGAGGCTATTCTCGCCCTTGGCATCGGTATGGTTGAGCCACGCGAAGATGACTCCAAGGCCCCGCAGGTCGCGACGCTGCTGGTGTGGAACCAGATCGTTGGGATCGTCGCCACGAACGCCTGAATAACGGAAGGGACCAACGATCTTTCCCGGAATGCTCAAGCTGCCCATGAATCTCAGCCGGCCATCCCTGGTATGTGGAACCGCATCGAGGATCCTGTCCAACTGATCCTTGGTCATCCGATGCTCTTTGCCTGAGAGCCCCGTGATGGTCGCCTTCCCGGAGAGCTGGATATCTTCTCTCCTGGCGTAAAAGATGTAGTTCTCCGGAACGTTATACCCGATTGCGTAGAGAAAGAGTGGAGCGACGACGTCCGCGGCAGAGGCCATCTCGGGATTCGAGGGCGGGTCGACCTTGACGAAAAACAGGATGTTTCTGGCATCGCGCATCCTGAAGCCCGGCGTCACGCCTTCCGTCTTTGCGGCGACAACGGTGAATGGCGGCTGCGGCCCTCCGTGCGTCCTCGCCCCGCGCTTCAGTTCCGCGATGGTCATCTCCGGAACCGGTTTCCTGTTGGTGAACCAGCTCGAGTCCGGCACTTCGCCAAGGCTGTTGATTGCCAGACTCGGCGTGGCGGGAGGCGTTTTGTATTTGACGGAATGAGCGATGAAGTCGTAGAGCGGATTGATCGACTGCTCTCCTGCATGCGGCACCGGCTCGACTTCGGGGACCCTCCAGAGAGGATCGTCGGGCGCAAATCGCTGCGCCAACGCTGCCGACGGACCCAGCAGGAGAACTCCTAGAAGATACGGGACAGTTTGCTGAAGCTTCCGTTGAAGACGAACCATACTCTGACCCCCTCCGGTGAGAATCCGACATCACAGCGCATCACTGTAGCCTGCTTGTTCTTGAAACGAATTCCGAATCCGCCATCGGCGCGCAGATCGCGCAGCCCGATCAGGCCAGCTCGCTGATATACATTGCCGCCGTCGCCAAACAACGCCAGTTCCAGGGCCTGCGAAACCGGCCAGCGATACTCGCCGCTCAGCACGGAGCTGCCGTTGTCGTAGAAGCGATAGCGCTCATAGCCGCGAAGGTCGTCCGGCCCTCCGAGCGTTGGCTGCAGATAAAACGGGACCTGCTGATCCGCACCGTGAAACGTGGTTTCGTTGCGGGCACGAAATGCAAGAGTGCGCATCCCGTTCCAGAACGGCACATAATAGGTCGCCTGCGTTTGCAGCAGATGGAACGACGCATTGTTGCCGCTCCGGTCCCAGAACTGCGAATCGTCGGCCTCGAGCTCGAGGCCCGAGGGACTGTCGTAACTGGGCCTGGTCAGATCGAGGTCGACGATCGAAGTACCGACAACGAAGTTGGACTGCTTGGCGAGCCCGGGTGTATTTGCAGGCGTATAGATGTTGCCGGTCGAAGGCCAGTCGCCCAGGTCGCCCGGACCCACATGGACAAGCAGGCCGCCAACGGAATAACCGGTTGTGAGCTTCTGCCCGAAGAAGTGGGTCAGGCCGTCGGCATGGGTCGTCGTGAATTCGCGCCGAAAATCGCTGCGGCCGTCCTTGCTGGAATCCGGCCCCTCGCCGTAGTAAGGCATTGACGCCGCGTTCTGGTAGCCGCCATCCACTTTTGTCTCGAAGTGGCCGTTGAAGAGATCGGCGAAATTGAAGGAGGTCGACGCTCCGTACCACTTCTTCGTCGACCCGACCGCATTGGCGTCAATCGTGAGGTGCTCGTCGAGCAGGCCGCGGCGAACATACTGGGGACCCAGCGAGAAGCCCGCGCCGGTCGGCAATCCGCCCATCAGGACGCCGAAGGGGTTGGGATTGAAGATCGGGTCAAGGTAGTGATGTTCGACATGATCGAATTCCTGCTCTCCGTGCGGCGGGGCGACCGCCGTGAGATGCTTTGCCTTGACGTGCTCCGCGGATTCGATCGCTTCGGCCCGGGAAAGCGCGCCCGGCTGACCGGGCGTGAATTGGGCTTTGGCTGGCCGGCTGAAGCAAGCCAACGCAGCCGCCGTGACTGCGAGCATTCGCACTGGAGAGTTCATGTTCTTTTGCTCCAATCCACTTTTGCGTGAGCCCGAAACTGCTTCCCTTCGGGAGCGGCACGCACGATTCAAGCCAGCACTGCTCCTTCGCGCGCCGTCCGGTGCAGGGGCACCGTTCCCGCACGTTTCTTCACCGAGCCGAAGGCCCTGGCCAACTGGTCCACGCGGTGCAGAAGCAGCCGCGAAAGACCCCACAATGCGCATCCGAGCAGGCTGAAGATCAGCAACGACCAGCGATAGCCGAGCTGGGAACCGCCCATCAGAAGCAGGGCCAGCAGACCCGCGGCGATCAGGTCTCCGATTCGCTCACCCACGACGTCGATCAGCGGCCGGGCTTCGACGCGCAAATTGTCGGGCATGACAGCATAGACCATCTCCACGCCGCATCGGAAGACCGAATTCCTCAACGAATACTCACCCGCCCGGAGAACGGCGAGGATCGGGAAAACGGGCAGGATCATTCCCAACGAGGCGGCGATCGTCATCGTCATCGGGTGAAGCGTTAGGCCGGCCCTGGCAAGCTTCGACGTTCCGTTATTCTGGAGCGCGAGCTGGCCAAGGAGCGATCCGAGGCTGAGCAGGCCCTGAAAAAGCCCTAGAAAATGAAGTCGCGCGGCCTGTTCGGTGAAATGCTCCGCGGCGCCCACCCGGAAGACCAGATCGAGGAGCGTCGAGGCCGAGGCGCCGATGACGGTCACCGCGGCGAACGTGCGGATGACCGGGCTGGTCCAGTGCCTGAGAGCCTTCTCGACCTCTGCGCGAATCGGCGGCGGCGCCTCCGTGCTGCAGTAGCTGTTTCGATAGAGCAGCAGCGTGAGCACCACGGCGATATTGATCGACGCGAGGATAAGATTGGCGACCCGGAAGTTCGCGGCCGAGGGCAGATGAACCAGCCCGAAGCCGGCAAACAATCCCGCCGAGGTTCCACAGATCAGGATCGAGGGAACCTTGCCTGTATCTCTCCCGCCGCACTTGCTCATCCAGTCGCCGATCAGGACCCAGATGAGAGAAAGCCCCAGGGCAGTCGATGCGGACACTTCGATGTAGTAGCCGCTGTACATCCAGGGTTGGGACTTGTATCCGAAGGCAAAGATCGTCTCGCAGATCGCGTTGATGGCATAAAACGCGCGGATCACGCGGATGCGCTGCTCGGTCCGGAAGAAGAACGAGAGCAGGAGGCTGATGGTGATGGCCAGGAGCGTTCCGATCAGCGTGAGGCCCGGCAATGCAGTGACCGCCAGATGCGATCCGAGCAGGGAGTCGCGGAACGCCCGGCTGAAGACATAGTGCAACATCAGCAGCGCGTAGGCGAGGATCAGAAGCGGCAGGGCGCCTGTGGCCGGCGCGATGGATATTCTGTTTGCCATTTCGACTGCTGCATCCCTCCGGAAAATGTCCTCGGCGTAAACCCGCCCTCTAACACAGCTCGGGTGAAAGGCGACGGTGCTCCTGGAACAGACGAAATGCCACGTAGAGCCAGGCCAGGGTGATTCCCAGCGTGACAGTCGCGAACGAACGCACTGAAAACTGGAGTTCTGCGCCAAGGAAGATCACGCCTGCCTGCAGCACATCTCCGAACCGCCAGCAGAAAGTCTCGATCGCGGCCTTTGCCTTGTACTTCGCCTCGCGGGAGGTGGGAAGGAAAAGGGCGTTGCGCACGGTGTTCTGCAGCGAGTAGTTGGTTGAGTTTTCCACGATCTTGAAGACACGGACCACACCGAGCAGGGGGGAAATCAAAATCGAGGTGAAAGTCGCCAGGGAGATCCCGGGAAGTATGAAGAGCGACGCCCGGATTCCGATCTTCTTGAAAATGCGCGAGACCAGGAACGCCTGGATGGCAAAGCTGACAATGTTCGTCCACTCGTAATAGGAGGCGTAAAACTCGCCGATATTAGCCTCGCGGGCCTTCATCAGGGAACTCGCTGTGCCAACAACCTCATTGGTGTGATCCACCACAAGCTTTCCCACGATAAAGTCGCCCGACAGGCTGACGACGTTGAGCAGGATGGTAAGAATCGCGATCAGCATCAGATAACGATCACGAAGAATGAGCTGGAAGCCGCCATCCTTGCTGAGCGGAGCAAGATCCTTCTTCTGTTCTTCGGCGCCCGCCTTTTTCGTGATGACCCAGCCGGCAGCCCGAGTGAGAAACGCGCAAAGGCAGAGCATCAGGGCCGAGAGCCAGAGAATGTTGTAGGGACCCAGCGGAACGATCAGTTTGCCCGCAC
This sequence comes from Acidobacteriaceae bacterium, assembly GCA_030039035.1. Lineage (GTDB taxonomy): Bacteria > Acidobacteriota > Terriglobia > Terriglobales > Acidobacteriaceae > Telmatobacter. The sequence goes on from JASHQQ010000132.1 coordinate 28,459, forward strand.
CCCACGCGCCGGCGACCGCTCCCAGAGAGGCGCCGATACCAAGTACCGGAAAGAGCCTCTTGCCCTGCGCTTCAGTAAACAGATCGGTCGCAAATGCCCAAAGCTGGGAGACGGCAAAAACGTTGAAGATTCCCACCCAGACGAAGTAGGGAACCCCGATCCTGGCTCCGCTCCGGCCAATGAAATAGAACACGATCAGGTTCAGGGCGAAGAAGAGGGTTGTCCAGCGAAGAAGCCTGTTGCGATTCAGATGCGTTGCGATCCAGCCGTAGACAGGAACGACGCCGAGCAGGATGATGGCCTGGGCGGCCGAAGAATAGGCCTTGACTTCCGCTCCACCTTCAGCCAGGATCAACGACTCGCGGACCGTCTTCAGCAGGTAATACGCGCCGAGCAACAGGAAGAGGTTGGCGGTGAGAAGAAGGATGCCGGCGCCCTCGCCCGCCTGAACGTCGCTGACCACGGCGAGAGCGCGTTCAAGCGGATTCTTGAGTGCCGCCGCCGGGGCAGGTGCGGACGAGCCAGCCTTTTCGGGTCCGGATTCCAAGCTGGTTGTCGTCAACGCCGCACTCTCCAATTTCCGCTCGCGTGCCTAAACGCCTAAGATGCTTTGGAAAATCGACGGTTGCAGAAATCCAGTCGGACTTCCGCGCAGAATTCGGTCGCTCTCCGGTCCATCCAGGCATTCGCCACTTGTGGGACCGCTCTTCGCCCTCATTGGGATCGATATCATCGAGCGCGTGCCGGTCGGGAAGATATGGACGCGACCCGATGAAAAAGCCGGTTTTCCGGCCGCATGAATCCGTACTGACGATCGTGGCTTGCCAGGCATCCTGGCTTGCAGCGTGTTCAGGCTGTCAGAGCCGCGCAACGTCCCTGTCGAACAAACCGGCGCAACGCGTCGCAATGCGACGCTTCAGCCATGGCTTGTTCACGAGAGAACGGCGCGACCTGGAACGCGTACGACTTTGTCGAACCCTTCCAGGACTGCATCAATGCCGCGGAATTCCCGCTGAAGTTTCAGTCCGACGCGACCCGAACGACGGAACACTTGCGCGCCCCGCTCATTCTCGAACCCGGAACCGCGATGAGTAGCGCTATCCGGAGCATCACCTTCACGCACAGGAGCCGGAACCGCGCTCATCCGGTCCAGTTTCAGGAGTATGCCTCGTGCCCGGGCTTTCGACTCATAGGATGCGCCGCGGCGATCCGGGTTTCGGCTTTTTGGTTACGCTGCGCACGGCTCGGCGATTGCACTCTTCTCCGGCGCCATTGAACCCGGATTGTGCCAGCCCTCCGGCGGAGCAACTGTTGCATTCACTTCCGCTGGTCCCCAGGTCCCCTTCGCATACTCGTAAACCGGCGGCGGGGCCTGCAGAACCGGGTCAACGATGCGCCATGCTTCTTCCACGTAGTCTTCGCGGGCAAAATGGCTCGCGTCGCCATTCATGGCATCGCCCAGCACCCGTTCGTACGCCGCCATCTCGCCGGGGCAGGGCAGCTTGCCGGCAACGATCTCCAGCGGCTTGCCCTCCATCGCCTCCGATTCTCCCATCAGGATTGCGCCCACGGCGATCGCCATGTCCGGGCTGATTCTGAACCGCATGTAGTTTCTGCCCGGCGCATTCCCCGGCAAGAATGTAGGCGGCTCGCGGAACGTCGCCAGCACCTCGGTGCAGGTCACCGGCAAACATTTCCCGGCGCGGACGTAGAACGGAACGCCCTTCCATCGCCACGAATCGATTTCCAGCCGCAAGGCGGCGTAGGTTTCCGTCTTCGAATCGGGGGCGACGCCTTTTTCGTCACGATAACCGCGGAACTGACCGCGCGCAAGATCCCCGGCGGCGATGGTTTGCATTGCCCGAAGGACCTTCACCTTCTCGTCGCGAAGGGATTCGCCATCGATGCTGACCGGCGGCTCCATGGCCAGATTCGAAATGATCTGAAAGATGTGGTTCTGGATCACGTCGCGGATGGCGCCCGTTTGATCGTAGAACGCTCCCCGGCCTTCGACGCCGAATTCCTCCGCCATGGTGACCTGCACGCTCTCGATATAATTCCGGTTCCAGAACGGCTCCATGAAGGCGTTGGCAAACCGGAAGACCACGACATTGTTCACCGGCTGCTTGCCGAGGTAATGATCGATGCGAAAGATCGACGGCTCGGAAAAAACCCGGTGCAGAATCCCATTCAATTCCCGCGCCGAGGCCAAATCGTGACCGAAGGGCTTTTCCACGATCACGCGCGCGCCGCCCTCGCACCCCGGCGCCGCCGCGCAGCCCGATGAAGCCAGTTGCTCGACTACGGTCTCGAACATCGCCGGAGGAATGGCAAGATAATGCGCAGGGCGCTGCACCGTGCCCAACTCGCGGCGAATGGCCTGGAACGTCGCGGGATCCCGATAGTCTCCGTCGACGTAGCGCATCAGCTTCGCCAGCCGCGCGAAGGCATCCGCGTCCAGCCCGCCGTAGTTCTTCACGCTGTCGCGCGCCCGTTCCAGCAGATTGTCCAGATTCCAGCCCGACTTGGCCACGCCGATCACCGGCACATTCAGGTGCCCGCGCTTCACCATCGCCTGCAATGCCGGAAAGATCTTCTTGTAAGCCAGATCGCCGGTGGCCCCGAAAAACACCAGGGCATCCGATTGAACCTCGCTCATCACCCCTCCTCGTCGAACGAACATTAAACCCGGGAAGCTCCAGATGGCAAAAAACCAGCTCTTATGCTCTGATTCCGCAGGCCTCGCCCTGGTTTCGCCTGGACCTGCTGAAAGCCCGGGCAGAATCGATCGAGGGTGCCACAACCCGCACCAATCCCGGCATGGGACCGAACAAAACCGCCCTCGATGGCACCTGCGAATCTGAGACCGCCGCGGATCTGCCAGGAATCGGCCGGTCCGATCGCGACATCTGATGAGCGAGAGGGAACATTGAAATCCTCATGGAAGTTCTTCGTCGCAATTGCTGTCGTCTTCGTCGTACTCCAGTGCGTACGTCCGGGTATCCCGTCCAAACCTGCTACGGCGGAGATCGAAGTTCCGGCGCAGATTCATCGGATTCTCGAAAGCGATTGTTATGCCTGCCATTCCGATCAGCCGCGGCTTGCCTGGTTCGATGAGATTCAACCCGGCTATTGGCTGGTTCGCAAAGACATCCTGACGGCGCGTGGGCACCTCGATTTCTCGACGCTCGGGAGCAAGCCCGCTGCGGCGCAAAAGGCGACACTCTATGAGGCGGTGAACATGATCCAGCTTGGCGCCATGCCGCTGTCCCGCTTTGTCGCGCTGCATCCCCAGGCGGCGGTTTCTCCCGGGGATCTGGCTGCGCTGAAGACGTATCTCTCCCCTTGGGCTCCCTTGCCTGCGCCCTCCGTGGCCGCGGGTGGCTCCGGGTTCCCCGCCCTTTCCGCCGAGGCGCCGCCAATTCGTCTTGAGGGCGTGAGCGCAGAATGGAACGGTGTCGCCTTCGATCCGTCGTTCGAGAGCTGGAAGCCTCTGAGCTTCACGGATCGCGGCGACAACAACACCTTCCGCTTCATCCTCGGAAACGACATCGCGGTCCAGGCCGCAGAGTCCGGCCGCATCTCTCCGTGGCCCGATGGAACACGTTTCGCCAAGATCGCCTGGCAGCAGCAACCTGGCAGCGACGGCCTGGTTTATCCCGGCAACTTCGTTCAGGTGGAGCTGATGACCAAGGATTCGAAGAAATACGCCACGACCGATGGCTGGGGATGGGGCCGCTGGCGCGGAGTTGACCTGAAGCCCTATGGCTCCGATGCCCGCTTCGCCAATGAATGCACAGGATGCCATGAGCCCGTGAAGGGAAACGACTACGTCTACACGCCGCCGATTACGAGCGCTCCCTCGACCTTGAAGGAGGCCGTGAACAATCGCGCGGCGGCGCTCTCTGCCACGCTGCCGTATCAGCCTCTGCGCTGGACGCCGATCACCATGTTCGTCGACGCGCGGACTCGCACCATGTCGACGCTTTACGGCAACGAGAATGCGGTGAAGTCCCTGCATGCGCGGAGCGCATCTCCGGCCGCCCCTGTTTATGACCCGGGAGCCGTCCTCGCGCTGGCGACCTGGGCTCAGCGCGACGACCCGCATTGGTTCGGAGGAAGAATCCCTGACATCCCGGTTTCGGTGGAATTCGTCACCGTGCGAGCACAGAACGCATTGGCGTATCGGCGCTTCGATGGCCCCAATCTCGCGGAGGCGCATCCCTCGTCCGCCTCGATCGGACAGCGGACATCGTTCCTGGTCGGGCTGAAGCCGGCGTCCCTTCCCTGAGGGAGTCTTGCTTCCGGCGCGATCGGGCGCAAGATCGCTTGCGGCGATACCGCCGCAGCCGATGACCAGGGGCTTGCAGTGTTCCTTATTGCAATGCCGGCGCGCGGTCGTCAAGGGCGGTGCGGGAGAGACGGATTCCCAGCCTGCGCATCTTGTGCTGTAGCGTCGAGCGCTTGACTCCGAGGCGCGCGGCCGCCCCGTTTGCCCCGGAAACCACGCCATGGGCCTCTTCAAGGGCGCGCAGGATCTGATGCCGCTCCGTCCACTCCACCATGTCCTGGAGGTTTTCGCCCGGCGCCGGCCTGGCGCCGATGGAACCCGGGCCGGGAGCGGGACTCGCTTCCGGCGTGAGTTCCGCCAGCGACACATTCAGGACCGTACCCCGGGAAATGAGCACCGCCCGCTCGATTACATTCTGCAGCTCGCGGATGTTCCCGGGCCAGTGATAGTCCATCAGCGCCTGCATGCTTTCCGTGGGGATGGTGTCGATCACGCGCTGGTTACGGCGGCTGAACTCCTTCACGAAGTGCCGCACCAGCAACGGAATGTCCTCCTTGCGCTCGCGCAACGCCGGAACCCGGATGGGGAACACGTTCAGCCGGTAGTACAAGTCGGAGCGGAATCTCTGTTCCTCCACCATCGCTTTCAGATCGCGATTGGTGGCCGCAATCAGCCGGGCATCCGTGCGAAGCGTTCGCGTGCTCCCCAGCCGCTCGAACTCGCGCTCCTGCAAGACGCGCAGCAGTTTGGGCTGGAGCTCCAGCGGGATCTCCCCGATTTCGTCCAGAAAGATGGTGCCGCGATCGGCCAGCTCGAAGCGGCCCACGCGCTGGGCAATCGCGCCTGTGAAGGCGCCCTTCTCGTGTCCGAACAGCTCGCTCTCCAGCAGGCCCGTGGGAATGGCCGCGCAGTTCAGCTTCACAAATGCGTTGGCGCGGCGTGCGCTCAGGTTGTGCAGCGCCCGGGCGATCAACTCCTTGCCCGTGCCCGTCTCGCCATGGATGAGCACCGTCGATTCGGCCGGCGCCACCGTCTCGATCTCTTTCAGGACGCGGCGCAGGGTCTCGCTCTGCCCGACGATGTCCTCGAAATGCAGCTCGCTGCGGATCTCGGACTCGAGATAGACGTTTTCCCGCGCCAGCTTGTCATTCAGCTCGGAAACCTGACCATATGCGAGTGCATTTTCAACCGCCAGTGCGATCTGATTGGCGACCTGACCCAGGAAAGCAAGGTCGTCTTCCGTGAGGCCATTGTCTCTCGGGCTGCCAACACCCAGAACGCCGAGCACGCGCCCCCGATTGATGAGAGGCAAACCGGAAAACGAATTGAGTCCTTTCGCGGCAAGAAGCGGGTCCGCCGCAATCTCGTCCCTGGTGAAGCCAAGAGCCTTTCCACTCTGATACACCTGCTTCACAGACTCCGCTATGATCCCCGGCCCCATCACTTCCCGATGGCGCGGGGAGTCCACGGCGAAGCGGACCAATTCGCCGCTTTGCGGGTCGGGGAGAGCCACTCCGACAACCTCGAACTGCATGGCCTGCCGGATGCCTGCCGAAACCTCGTAGAGCAAGTCGGGCAATTCCAGTTTGGTCACGATGCGGTTGGTCAAGCCAAGGAGCAATCGCAATCGGGCCTGCGCGCGAACATCGTCCATCGCGACAGCCATCTGGTCAGCAACTACGGACAAGAACTGCCGATCCTCTTCGCAATATGCGTCCTCGAGGTGGCTGGCGAAAACCAGGCTTCCCAGCTTCCGGTGCGCCGTGCTCAGCGGAAAGGCGTACAGCGAACGAAGCCCCAGCTTCGAGAGTCGCTCGACGACAACGGGAAAGCGCGCTTCGCGAGCGATTGACGGAATGATCACCGGTTCCTGATTCTGGTACACCCACCATGCGACCGTCTCTTCTTTCGCAACCCCTTTAATGGGGAGTGCCTGATGTTTGCTGTCATAAGGCTCGCGAAAGTGCCAGTGGATCCAATTCGCCGCGGGATCGAACATGCTTACGGCGTCGAATGCAACCACCCGATGCAGCTCGTCTGCGCAGGTCTGGAACAGATCGTTCTCCTCCGAGTGAGACCGGATGAGTTTCGCCAAGCGGACGAGCGCCTCATAGCGGGAGACGGTCGCATCGCAAGGGGTCAGGTTTGGTTGTTGCGCGCTCTCCATCGACAGGGCCGGCATACATTGGCCGACCTCTTATAGATTACGGGCCGCTTTCATGTGATTCGCGCAGTTTTGCCCGTAATCGGTCAATTGCCCGTTTCCGGGCGGCATTTTGCCCGTTTCCGGGCAGGCAATGGATTGGCCTCGTTTCTAATCCCTTATCTTCCCGTAGCTTGGCCGCCGGCAGAATTTGGCGCGTATCGTGCTTTTCTCCATCCCGTCATTATGCTGCGCGTCACGATTCACCAAAGCGGCGAGGAATGCAGGCTGGAGCTTGCGGGCAGGCTCGAGGGTCCGTGGGTTGCCGAAACAGAAAACGCCTGGCGCTCGTCGCTGCGCCCGGACCGGAAGATGGAAGTCGATCTGAGGCAGCTCACCGGGGTCGATGCTGCCGGGCACGATCTTCTCGCGGCCATCCAGCACGCCGGAGCCTGTTTCATCGCCGAAGGCGTGTGGATGACCGCGATCATCGGCGAACTCGGTTCCCGGCATCCGTGCCAAACCGCCGAGCCGCTGCAGCCGGCGAAGAAACCTCGCAGCAGACCAACATCCGCACAAGAGGAGAACAGCAAATGAGCATCAATTCCCTTCCGAGATCGAAGCACGTTGCATGGGCATCGGGGGCCGTGCTGGCGGTTATCCTGGTCGTCGCTGTTTCCCGCTCCGGGGCAAAGCCTTCCGCGCAGGCGCCACCGGCAGCGGTGGTAGAGGTCGCGTCTGTACAGCAGCAAGATGTCCCCGTTTACGGGGAGTGGGTCGGGACCCTCACCGGGCAGGTGAACGCCGACGTGAAGGCACAAGTTACAGGCTATCTGGTCACGCGGGCTTACAAGGAGGGGTCGTTCGTCCGCAAGGGACAGGTCCTCTTCGAGATCGATCATCGCCCCTTTCAGGCGGCCCTCGACCAGGCAAATGGCCAGTTGGCTCAGGCGCAGGCCCAACTGATTCAGGATCAGGCGCAGCTTGCGACCGCTCAAGCCAACCAGCTCAAGAGCCAGCTCGATGTGGAGAAATACGAGCCTCTGGCAAAGGTCGATGCCATCAGCAAACAGGACTTCGATGACGCAACCCAGACCAACCTTGCAAACAAAGCCCAGGTCCAGGCCGCGGAGGCAGCCATTGCCGCGGCGAAAGCTCAAATCGAAGCCAGCGGCGCGGCGGTTGAGACTGCCGCAATCAACCTCGGCTTCACACGCATTATTTCTCCGATCGATGGCATCGCCGGCATAGCGCAGGCGCAGGTGGGTGACCTGGTCGGCGCCAGCACCGGCCCGTTAACCACGGTCTCCACGCTGGACCCGATCCGGGATTACTTCACCGTCAGCGAACAGCAATATCTCGCGTTGCAACAGCGGTTCTCGGGCTCGGAAAAGGATCAGTGGAGGCTGCAGCTCATCCTCGCCGATGGGACTACGTATCCACGGGAAGGCCAATTCTATTTCGCCGATCGCCAGGTGAACCCTGACACCGGCGCCATCCAGCTCGCCGCCCTGTTTCCAAACCCCGGCAATGTTTTGCGGCCGGGCCAATACGGCAAGGTTCGCGCGATCATCCGCGTGCAGCAGAATGCCATGTTGATTCCGCAGGCCGCCGTGAGCGAACAGCAAGGCAGCTATCTCGTTGCTGTTGTGGACAAGAGCAACCGCGTCAGCATGCGCCCCGTACAGGTCGGTCAACGCACCGGCACCCTGTGGGTCATCGATGGCGGATTGAAACCGGGTGACCGCGTAATCGTCGAAGGCCAGCAGAATTTGCGGCCGGGAATGACTGTGCAAACCAGGCCATTCAAGAGCGATGTCGAGTAAGGCCGAGTCTGAGTGTCAAAAGCGCAAAGGAATCACAAGCCATGTCAAAGTTTTTCATCAATCGGCCCATTGTGGCGATGGTCATCGCGATCCTTATGGTCATCGTCGGCGGAGTGACCATCGCGACCCTGCCGATCGCGCAGTTTCCGAACATCGCCCCGCCCGAGATTACGTTGCAAGCCACCTACCCCGGCGCGGACGCCAGGACGCTGGAGGACGCGGTCGCCACGCCCATCGAGCAGCAGGTCAACGGCGTCGACAACATGACGTACATGTACTCGGTAAATGCCACCGCCAATCAGCAAACAACCCTGTTCGCCGATTTTGACGTCAACACCGATCCCAACACGGATCTGCTGCTGACCCAGTCGCGGGAGCAACTGGCGACCGGGCAGCTTCCGCCCGAGGTGAACAGCTACGGGGTCACGCTGAAGAAGGCGAGCCACGCGCCGCTTATGCTGGTTGCCCTCTATTCGCCGCACGGGACCCATGACGCAAACTATCTGGCGAACTACGCCTACATCAACCTCAATGATCCGGTTGCGCGCTCGTACGGTGTTGGCCAGACCACGATCTTCGGTGCGGGACAGTACGCGATGAGATTGTGGATCAAGCCCGATCAGTTGGCCAAGCTGGGCATCACTGTCACCGACATCGCCCATGCGATCCAGGCGCAAAACACAGTCAACCCCGCAGGTCAGGTCGGAGGTGAACCTGCTCCAAAAGACCAGCAATTCACCTATGCTGTGCTGGCCCAGGGGCGCCTTAAGACGCCGGAAGAGTTCGGCAACGTCATCGTGCGCGAGGCACCGAATGGCGGCATCGTTCGGGTAAAAGACGTGGCCCGCGTCGAGCTGGGTACGCAGGACTACAGCATGGTCAGCCGCCTGAACGGCGAACCCGCCGCCGTCATTGCCGTCTACCAGTTACCCGGGACCAATGCCGTGCAGACGGTGCAGGGTGTTCGCAAGCTCATGGCGCAGATGAAGCAGCGATTTCCCGGGGACATCGATTATGCCGTATCGCTCGACCAGACAGCCCCGGTCACGGAAGGCATAAAAGAGATCATCGTAACGCTGCTGATCGCGATCGCCCTGGTGATCCTCGTCGTCTATCTGTTTCTGCAGGACTGGCGCGCCACGCTGATTCCGTTGCTGGCAGTGCCTGTCTCCCTGGTGGGAACATTTATCCTTTTCCCGCTTTTCGGCTTCTCCATCAACACGCTCTCGTTGTTCGGCCTGGTGCTCGCTATCGGCCTGGTGGTCGACGACGCCATTGTGGTTGTCGAAGGCGTCCAGCGCCACATCGAGGAGGGCCTGAATCCGAAGGACGCGGCTCGAAAAGCCATGGAAGAACTTTCCGGTCCGGTCATCGGCATTGCCCTGGTGCTCTCTTCGGTGTTTGTGCCGACGGCTTTCATCCCGGGAATCACGGGTAAGCTCTACCAGCAATTCGCCGTGACCATCGCTATCTCCGTTGTGCTCTCGGCATTCAACGCGCTCACTCTCAGCCCGGCGCTGGCCGGTCTTCTGTTGCGGAAAAAGAGAGAAAGCCATGGGCTGCTGCAGCGCTTCTTTAACCGGTTCAATCTCCTGTTCGAACGAGTTACGGGAGGCTACGTCCACTGGTCCGGCGTGCTGCTTCGTAAAAGCGCAATGGTGCTGGTGCTGCTGGCGATTTGCGGCGTGGCCGGAGTCTTCTTCGGCAGCCGGGTGCCCTCCAGTTTTTTGCCGGATGAAGACCAGGGGTACCTCTATATCAACATGCAGCTTCCCAATGCGGCGTCGCAGGAACGCACCAGCGCGGCGGCGAGACAGGTGGAGCAGATTCTCGCCGGCACTCCCGGAGTCCGGTACACCACGAGCGTGGTCGGTTACAGCCTGCTCAGTTCCGTCCGGACCAGTTACAGCGCTTTCTTTTTCGTAACCCTGAGGCCCTGGGATGAGCGCAAGGGCAGCGCCGAACAATATCAGGCCATCAAGGCGCGACTGAACCAGGAACTCAGGCGCCTGCCCGCCGGAACAGTCTTCAGTTTCTCGCCGCCCGCTATTCCCGGCGTTGGCACTGCCGGAGGAGTCACGTTTGCCCTGGAGGACCGCGCCGGCAGAGACGTTCCGTTCCTTGCGGACAATCTCGCCAGATTCATGGCAGCCGCCCGCAAACGCCCTGAGATCGGCACGATCTTCACCACGTTCCTGCCCAGCGTGCCGCAAATGTTCATCCAGGTGGACAAAGACAAGGTGCTGAAACAAGGTGTGGCCTTGCCGGATGTCTACAACACGATCCAGGCGGACATGGGCGGCTTGTTTGTCAACTATTACAACGAGTTCGGCCGAACCTGGCAGGTGTACATAGAATCCGAGGCTCCCTACCGGTCGGATACCGATTCGCTTGGCCAGGTCTACGTGCGCAACAACCAGGGCGAGATGGTGCCGCTGTCGTCTCTGGCATCGTTCGAGACCCGATCCGGCCCGGAGTTCACCATGCGCTACAACGAATACCGTTCGGCGCAGATCAATGCCAGCGCCGCGCCCGGATACAGCTCCGACCAGGCCAGAGCGGCTCTGGAAGATGTCTTCAGGCAAACCATGCCCCGCGAGATGGGCTTCGACTACATGGGCATGTCCTACCAGGAAAAGAAAGCGGAGGAGGGAGTTCCGTCTTCGGTTATCTTCGGATTCTCGCTTCTGTTCGTCTTCCTGATCCTTGCGGCGCTCTACGAAAGCTGGAGCCTGCCCTTCAGCGTGCTGCTCAGCACTCCCGTCGCGGTTCTCGGAGCATTTGGCGTGCTGTGGCTGCGCCGCGTCGTGATGGGCTTCTTCCTTCCGGCTTACATGGTCCAGATGGAGAACGACGTCTACGCCCAGATCGGCCTGGTGATGCTGATTGGACTGGCCGCCAAGAACGCGATTCTTATCGTCGAATTTGCCAAGGAGCAGTACGAACAGGGCAAGCCGCTGATGGATGCGGCACTGGAGGGCGCGCGCCTTCGCCTGCGGCCCATCATGATGACCTCGTTCGCGTTCATTCTCGGGTGCGTCCCGCTCTGGACCGCCTCCGGAGCCGGCTCGGTCGCGCGACAGATCATGGGTACCACCGTGATCGGAGGCATGACGGCGGCAAGCGTGCTCGGCATCTTCGCGGTCCCGGCAATTTTCTATATGGTCGAGCGCTGGTCCACATTCGGGCGCGAGCGATTGATCGCCCCTTCATCCCAGGTTGGGGCAATGACGGAGAGGAAACAAGATGCGTAAGAGTCCACGAATCCAGCTTGTCGCAAAAGCTGCGCCGGCTTTGCTGGCACTGCTCGCAGTTTCGGGGTGCGCCGTCGGACCCAACTATCATCGGCCCACGGTGCAGACACCGACTGCCTTTCGCGCCCCCGATGTGACGCAGGAGACCGGGGCAGAGACAGCCTCTTTCGCCGATCTGCCCTGGTGGCAGGTGTTCCACGATCCCCAGCTCCAGGACCTGATCCGCACGGCGCTGAAGCAGAACTACGATCTGCAGATTGCCGTGGAGCGGGTGAACGCCGCGAGGGCGCAGGTGGGCATTGCGCGCTCGAACGAGTTTCCGCAGGTCTCGCTCGACCCGAACTTCAGCGGCGGAAAGACCGACCAGAACATCAAGTCCAATGTCTTCCAGCTTGCCGGCGACGTTGTGTTCCAGGTGGATTTGTTTGGGCGTTACCGGCGCGAGACTGAAGCGGCACGGGCCCAACTGCTGGGAACGCAGGACGCACAGCAGACCGTGATTCTCACGCTGGTAAGCGATGTGGCGAGCGACTACTTCCTGCTGCGCGACCTGGATCTGCAGCTCGAGATCACGAAAGAAACCGTGCGCACCCAGGAAGATTCGGTCAGGCTGACCGAGGCGCGCCTCCAGCACGGCGTTGCCACGACGCTCGACGTGCTGCAGGCCAGGCAAGTGCTCGATACCGCGAACGCGCAGATTCCGGATCTCGAGCGCCAGATCGGACAGACCGAAGACGCCATCAACATCTTGCTGGGCAAGTACCCCGACGACGTTCCGCGCGGGATGCCGTTGGGCATTGAGACTGCGGATGGCTGGACATGGAGCGAGACGCTCCCGCCGCAGTTGCCCGCAGGACTGCCTTCGGAGCTGCTCGAACGCAGGCCCGACATTCGTCAGGCGGAGCAAGACCTGGTTGCAGCCAATGCCAATATCGGCGTGGCCAAGGCCATGTTCTTTCCGCAGATCTCTCTTCTCGGCGGCGGGGGCGCGGCATTTGGACACAGCCAGTTCGCCGGCTCGAATATACCGGCCCCTCCGGGAGTCGGAACCTATACGGCCGGGCTTTCCCAGCCCATCTTCGAGGGTGGCGCCCTGCGGAATAACCTGCGTTACGCCAAATCGCAGGACCGGCAGGCTCTGATCGGTTATCAGCAGACCATCCAGCACGCGTTTGGGGATGTTTCCGACGCGCTGATCGGATACGACAAGTACCATGCCGTTCGGGAGCGCCAGGAGCAAACCGTAAAGGACCTCCGGGACTCCGTCAACGTGTCGCTGATGCGGTATCGGGGCGGCACTTCGAATTACCTCGAGGTCCTCGACAGCCAGCGATCCCTTTTCGCTGCCGAGCTGACCTTGGCGCAGGCGCGAAACAACGAGTATCAGGGCCTTGTCCAGCTCTACAAGGCGCTCGGCGGCGGCTGGAAATAGCCCGAATGCCGGGATGGAGAGCCGATGTGGTTGGTTCGGATGGCCGTGGAGTTGTTCCTGATCAGTCTCATGCTCTGGCTCGCGACTCCTTCGCTGTCCTTGTAACGCACTTCCCTCCGGGCATTCTTGCCTCGAAAAGCTCCTGTCGCCCCCGATCATTCGGGAATTTCCGATTTATCGAGGTCTCCTTTCCACGCAAAGCCATTGTCTTCAAGGAGATGCGATTGGCATCCGGGTTGCACTCCTGATTCTGTGGAAGCGCTTGAGCATGACTTTGAGAATTCAGAGATCGGCTGAGCGAGGGCAGGTGGTCTTCACCCTTACGGGCAGAATCCAGGCGGACCAGGTAAGCTCGCTCATTGGCTTGCTGAAGGATGAATCGTCGGCGCAGGGCCTGCTGCTTGATCTGGATCAGGTGAAGCTCGTCGACCGCGATGCCGTACTTTTCCTCGCGTTGAGCGAGGCGAGGGGCATCAAGCCGAGAAACTGCCCAAGCTTTATCCGGGAGTGGATCAACCGCGAACGAAACCCGCACCGGAACGGCGGCGAAGACCCGACGGGGCCGCCGGGATAAGGGGGAGGGCCATGCCAGTTGTTCGTCTGGCATTGCGGCGGTCTTATGCTTTCGCGATGAGGGTGAGACCGATTCCTGTTTCCGGCGTGATTTCCCTTCCGGATGAGACTCGCTGAAACAGCGATCCGTGTCTGCATCCGACCGGATTGCATCTCATGCGACGCACGGTGCGGGCTTGACGGCATCGGTAAAGGTCATGCGGATGCCGTGTTCGGGCCGCAGGATGACCATCGGGCGAGCTTCGATGTTCTGGCCGGGAGCCAACTGGAAGTCGTACCGTCTGAGCAGATCGCTCAAAATCATCAGGATCTGCAGCATCGCATAGCTGCTGCCGATGCAGACTCGCGGGCCGCCGCCAAAGGGAAGAAAAGTAAAAGGCGTGCGCAGCCTCTCATTTGCCCTTGTGAAGCGCTCGGGATCGAAATTTTCGGGATTTTGCCAATAGCGGGGTGCATGATGGGCGCCGAATACGTAGACGATGACCATCGACCCGCGCGGTATGACGACATCGCCGGCGCGATCGTCCTCGACTGCCATTCGATCGATCATCCAGAAGGGCGGGTAGAGTCGGAGCGCCTCATGAATGACCTGAGCCGTAAACTCGAACCTGGGAACGTCGGCCTGGCATAAAGGCGATTCGCCCAGCACGGAATCGAACTCCTGCCGGACCCTCTCAAGACAGTCCGGCCGCGAGCTGAGGAGATAAAGCATCCACGAGAGCGCGTTCGACGAGGTTTCGTGGCCGGCGACCAGCAACTGCATGCTTTCGCTCAGAACGAGCTCGTCGCTCATGCCTTCGCCATCGCTGTAGCGCGCATCCATCAAGGTCTGCAGCAGATCGTTGCCCGGCGGCTCATGACGTCGCTTCCTGATATAGGCAAGCAGCACCGAGTCCGCGCGCGTGCGCATCTCTTCGTGGCGGCGCAATTGGCCCGAAACGGCAAACCAGGGATTCATATAAGGCTGAAGGGTTTGCCGCACGATGAACTCCTGCACGGTGCCGATGGCGTGGCTGACGAGGTCGATATCATCGTCCTTCAGCCGGGCGCCGAACAGCGACCGGGCGACCATGGCAAAGGTAATCTTCATCAGGTGGGGGTAAATGTCGACCGGGCCGGAACGGATCCGCCGGTCGAAATCCCGCAGCGAATCGGCAAGGGAGTCCTGCATGATCGAGGAGAGCGCATCGAGCTGTTTGCGATCGAAGCCCTTCTGGATGAGACGCCGCTGCGTGCGCCACGCTTCTCCATGGGTGGTGAGAAGACCTTTCCCCAGGAAATGACCCATGCGCCTGACCTGGATTTCGGATTTCTGGTAGTTGTCCGCATTGGTCTTCAGCACATGCTGAATGACGGCGGGATCGATGGTGACGATCGCCTCCTTGAGCCCCCCCACGTAAAACCGGAATGTGTCGCCGAAGACCCGACAATACTCCGACAACACCCGCACCGGATTGCGCGCCATGGCGCGCGAATCCGCAAAGCTGCGGAACCGGGAAACCTCCGGCAATGGTTTTGGCAATGTCATGCGCGGCGGTCCGAATGCTGGATTGGAAGCCCGGAGTGTCTGGCGCGGTTCGTGCGAAGCGTGAGGTTGGTCATAGCTCAAAGTCGAACCGCGTGGAACTCGTCTTCCTTTCCCAGTTGCTTCAAAAGTATCAGATGATGCCGGATTGCCCGGGTCATGGTTGCGTGCTGCCGATATGGCACCCCGAACTCTTCGGCCGTGCGCTTCACAATCCGCGTCAGCGAGGGATAGTGGGTGTGACAGACGTGCGGGCACAAATGATGGGCAATGTGATGGTTGAGCCCGCCCACAAGCCAGCCCACGAGCGGGTTCTCCGTCGCATAATCGGCGGTCGTCGCGAAGATGTGATAGACGCCGTTGTCGAACTCGCCGCGGCCGGATGGAAAGTAGGTGCTGTCGACGGTGTGCGACGTCTGGAATACCAGCGACACCGACAAGCCCACGACCAGATGGACCAGAAGAAACGCACTTCCGACCAGCAGTGGCGATTTTCCGAGCAATATCACCGGCAAGACCAGCATGTAGGCGAGGTAAAAGCCCTTGCCGGCAAGAAGGATGACATATTCGCGCGGCGGGTGCACGGCGCGCCTCAGATAATCATGGGTCGGGAAGAGGAAGGCCTCGACGTCCCTGACGAATACGTAGTCGAGGGAAAACAGCGCGTAAAAGAAGAGCGCGTACAGGTGCTGGAACCGGTGCAGGGGCGCCCTGGCTTCGTGGGGCGTAAACCGGAAGATGCCGCGCCCGGTCAATGCGTCGTCTTCGGGGTGCAGATTGATGCAGGAGTGATGGCCCCGGTGGTGGAGGATGCGCCACATGTACGAATTGATTCCGCAGAGATCGAAAACATGGTTCAGAGTCTTGTTGACAAACGGCACAGACGAGATAGCGTTGTGGTTGCTGTCGTGGGCGACGTTCAGCAGAAGAAATGTCTGGGCGAGGCCACCCAAAAGGTAGAGGGCCACAAACTTCCATGAATCGGGCCTGAACTCGTAAAGGGCAATCCAGCATCCGGCGAGGACAGCCAGTCCCACCGCGATTTTGATCCACATTTCACGGTTTGCTTTTGGAGAGAGATCCGACGCGGAAAAAAATTCATCCAGGCGGCGGCGCAAGACCTTGGGGAAGGAGGAAGCGGTTGCGAGGTCTGGAGGTTGTCGTTGCGAGGATTCAGCGGGAACGAGGTCCACTGCTTCCGGTTCAGAGCCGATCACCGATTCAGTCTCGAACGTCACCGGCCCCTCCGCCCCAGCCTTAAGGAAGTTCGATCCTTTCAGCTCTGTCTGGCGAACGACGGATCATGGTATCGCATTGCCACAGGCGCGTAGTGCGATTGTAGTGGGAGTCTCCGATGACGATCAAGCAAATTCGGAACAGGCAGTACCGGCGTATGCCACTTCTCTCCCGACGGGATGTTGCAATGCGGAAATGCTCTGTTAACATAGGGCCACCGATGAATCGTCAACAACGGAGCCTCCTCCATCCTGGGGCAAGTGAAGCTTGGCAGAGCGCCACAAGTCTCGCGCGTCCCCCGCGCTGCCCAGAGAGGCGATCTCCACTCCCCGGAAGATCCAGCGACGCTGTGTTTGCGCGGAATGGAATACCCGTTTCACAGCCGGCCCATTCCCGGGTCTGTACGCCGAAATCCCACTGTTTGCCGCCTCGGCACGCGCCGGGAGGGCAGCAGGATTCTCAGTTTTCTTACATTCTTTCCGGTAGACCCGTGGAGGATCGCTGATTGACTATGGTGTCGATTTCGGACCAACTGTACAGGCTGGCCGCCGAGCGCTCGCACAAACTTCTCTATTCGTTTCTTGACGTAAACGGCGATCCGGTCGAGAGCTATACCTACGCTTCGTTTCTCCATCGGACGAATGCAATCGCCAGCCACTTGCGCCACGAGTGCCGTTTCACTGCGGGGAGCCGGCTTCTGCTGGCCTACCCGCCTGGGCTCGAAATGATTTGCGCGTTCTTTGGGTGTGTGCGCGCCGGGCTGATCCCGGTGCCGGTCTATCCGCCGAGTTCTCGCGGCTTCCAGAGCGCCCTCTACAAATTGATGCACATCGCCAAGGACTGTCAGGCGTCCGGAATCCTCACCAGCGGGGACTATCACGCATCCCTCAGGACGAACCTCGCCAGAAGCGGCGTCATGGCCTCGGGCGTCGATATCGATTACATCTCCGGGCTGCGGTGGATTCCTACCGAAGACCTCGCTGACGGAGGATCGGACGAACGGTCTTTCGACCCTTCGAAGATCCTCTTTCTCCAGTACACGTCGGGCTCGACGATGGAGCCCAAGGGCGTGATGGTAACGCACGAAAACATCCTTGAAACCTGTCCGCTGGTCATCGATCATTCCGCGCCGGTGGTCGTATCCTGGCTGCCTCAGTATCACGATATGGGACTGATCGGGTGTTACCTCTATCCGGCGCTGAGAGGCGGCACGACGCACGGCTTCGCGCCGATGGACTTCATCCAGCGGCCGATCCTGTGGTTCGATACCATCACGGCGTTCCGCGCCACCGCAACCGCGGCCCCAAACTTCGCATATGACTATTGTCTGCGCGCCGGAAGACTCTCCAAAGAGGCCCTGGAAGAGTGCGATCTCGGTTCCCTGCGGGTATTGATGTGCGCCGCCGAGCCCGTAAAGCCAATCACTTTCACGCGTTTCCTTGAGACGTTTCAGCCTTACGGACTCAAATCGGAGAGCTTTTACGTCGCCTACGGGCTGGCGGAAAATACCCTCGCGGTTTCGCTGGGCGGGCGTGACATCGTTTCCGTCAACAAGCGGGCCATGGCGCTGGGCAAGGCCCGCATGACCACCGAGGTCTATGAAATCGACGGGGCCACGCAGATTGTCAGTTGCGGAACTCCGCTCCCGGGGATGGACGTGAAGATCGTGGAGCCGGAAGCTCACTTCGCGCTCAAGCCGGGACGGGTGGGCGAAATCTGGGTCGCGGGGAGCGGCAAGTGCCAGGGCTATTGGAACAATCCGGAGTTGACCCTGAAGCAGTTCCGCGCGCGCCTTGTCGACGACAGTCCCTACGACGACGGCTACCTTCGGACCGGCGACATGGGGTTCTTCCACAACGGCGAACTCTACGTCTGCGGACGCATCAAGGACATGATTATCCTCCGCGGCCAGAACTACTATCCGCAGGATATCGAAAACGTTGTGGAGAAATCCTCCTGCCTGATCCGGCAGAACTGCGTAGCCGCGTTCCAGATCCAGGAGGACAGCGAGCCAGGGTTGGCGATCGTCGCCGAAGTGAAAAACCCGAAGGCGATTCCCGAAGCGCGCAAGATCGCCGCCGCGGTCAGGAACTATCTCAACCTTGAAACCGCAATGATTTCGTTTATCGCGCCCCGCGCCATACCGAGAACCAGCTCGGGCAAGATCATGCGCCACAAGACCAAGCGCATGTGGCAGGAAGGCCAGTTTACGGTTCTCTCGGAGTTTTCGCGCGAGAAGGATGCCGGGAGCGAGACATCGGTTTCCGATATGCAGTCGGCATTCGGCGAATTGAAAGCCCGGTACAACCTGAGCGGCACGGAATCGTACAACCTGGTGGAAGCCGGCCTGGATTCGCTGGATCTTGTCGTCTTCATGCACGAGCTCAAGGAGCTTTTGAAGGATCATGGCGCCGAGATGCTGGCCCGGCAGGTCGACATCGGCGTCATTCAGCGCGTGAGCGTAGCCGAACTGTTCGGACTGGCGGAACGCCTGGAACGCGCTCCCGAGGAGGCCCTGCTTCACCTGCGGCTGGCCCTCGCGGCTTTCCGCGAGGAGCAACGCTCAGCCGAGAAGCAGATGATGAGCAGCGACCGGAAGCTCGTTTTCGAGCCTCCGCTGCCTGCGCCATTCGCCGAGGTGCCGGCTTTGAACCATGTGTTGCTCACCGGCGGCACCGGCTTCATCGGCCCGTTCCTGATGAAGAGCCTGCTCGAACAGACGCGGACCAAGATCTATGTTCTGGTCCGGTCGCCCGACGAAAAGCAGGGCATGCAAAGGCTGAGAGCCGCGATGAATTCGATGGGCCCTTGCGGCGCCGGAGTGATGGAGATGTTCGAGGCGCGCGTGATCCCGGTCTGCGGCGATCTCGCGCAGCCCATGCTGGGCCTTGCCCAGGGCGCGTGGGATTTCCTCGCCAATGAAGCCGACGCGGTCTTTCATAACGGCGCAACCGTCAACTATCTGTTCAACTACGAGCGGATGCGCGACGCGAATGTGCTGGGAACCAACGAGGTGGTTCGACTTGCATTCGAGGGGAGGCCCAAGGAGCTCAACTACGTTTCCACCACGTTCGTCTTTGGCTGGGCCGTCAAATCGGTGCTGTATGAGACCGATCTGAACGAGAACATGGAGTTGCTCGATTTCGGATACAGCCAGTCGAAATGGGTTGCCGAACAGGTGGTTGCGGACGCGCGCAGCCGCGGGCTCTCCACGCGGATTTTCCGGCCCGCGCCGGTCAGTCCATCGGTCAACGGAGGGGGCAACAACTTCGACATCGCCGTTCGCCTGATTGCATTCATGGTGAACCATGGCATTGGCGTCGATACTCTCAACCAGGTGAGTTTCGTTCCCGCCGACATCGTGGCTAACAATCTCGTTGCCATCTCCACCACGCCCGGCACGGCGAATCAGACCTACCACGTAGTGCGCGACGATTACGCGAACATGATGGATATCACGAACCTGATCACCAAGGCGACGGGTCGGCAATTCGAAATATTCAGTCTTCCCAACTTCGTTCCCGAGCTGATCCGGAGATGCCGCAAGGAAGATCTTCTCTTCCCCCTGCTGGATTTTCTCGTCGGCTCCGTGGACAACATTTCGGCGATGGAGTTCAAACGCTATGAAAGCGCTACCTATCAATCGGCCCGCGATGCCTCGAAATGGGGTAAACCGGATCCGTCGCTCGAAGACACGGTCAACGGCATCCTGAAATTCATGCACAGGAAAGGAATCATTTCGGTCGCAGCTCGTGAGGTCAATGCGGCCTCGCAGAATGGGAGCCACCTGGCCTTCGCCGACGCTCTCTCCGCTACCGCTTCCTGAAAAGGAGCTTTTCGGTGAGCTGCTGTCCGGTTTCCAGCGCGCCCGTCGTGGTGACCGTCATCTGTTTCCCATCGGCTGACACGATCCACCGGTCCTTTTGAGTGACCTGATCGTCGCGCCGGTAGATCGAATCCACGGTGTGAGAATCGACGAGTTGAAGGGTCACGGTATCGTTGCGCGAGTTGCGTAAATCGTATTGCTTGCCGTCAAAGCGGGCGATGTAGCTGAAGTCGCCCATAAATCGCACTTCGCCGTTCCCTTCCGTCTCGATTTTGAGCGACAGCCCTTGACGCAGGCGAGTCTTGCCGAGGTCTTCTGTCCACTCGCCCGCGAACAGGTCGCCCTTGACCGCCTTGCCTCCGCTTCGCATCCACACGGTGATCTGATCGGACTGGCCCCTGGCGGAATTCGTTATCGTAAGTTCCTTCCCATCGCCCGAGAGCTTCTCGCGGATCGTCGACACCAGAGCTCCATCCTTCTTTTCCTTGACCTCGGCCTGTTTCTTGTCGATCCGGCGTAACTCGATCTGATTGAATGCCGGATTGCCCGTCGCCGGCGAATCGTGACCGCTCCAATTCGCCGTGACATCGAGGTGGGATTCGCCGGACATGACGACGTGCACGCCGCCATGCAGAGGCGTGATCGAAAGCCGGTTGGGAGGATTCAGGCTGGACTGCGCGGAGACGAGCGTCCAGGACCCGATGCGCGGGTCTGCTGAACCTGACGGGAGGGCGGCAAGCAATCCGAGCAACGCGAAAGTACGAATCGATCCTCCTAATCTGGAAGGGGCCTGTTCGGCAGAACAGGATCACGGGATGAACAGGGCATGGGTAATTGTATACTCGTCACCGTACCATTCGCGACTCCGTTAGCCGGCTCCGGACCGTGCCTCTTCCGCCTTCGCAGTGCTTTCCATCCGCCGGAAGGGTGAAGTGGCGACGAATTGGAATGACATGATGAATGCCGCGCGAGTGCGCCGATTTTGGGTACCCGGAGTCGTTCTTGCAGCCGCCATTGTGCTTTTCCTGTTCTCCTTTCACGCCGAACGCCATCTTGAAACCGCGACCCGCGTCGAAGGCAGCCAGGCCGAACTTGTCCGGCAGGAACTGGCGAGCCGTTTCAGGTCGCCGTTCGTCGACCAGGTGGTTCTGGTAGTCCAGGGACTCCCGCCCGCGGATTCCGAGGAAGGCGGGCAGGCGCTGACAACCATCGTTGCGGCCCTGAAAGATCAGCCAGGAGTTTCGGGGGTGGTGTCTTATCTGGAGTTGCAGGATCCGATTTTTCTGGCCCGGGGAGGCGGAACATTTGTCCTGGTGGGACTCGAATCGGTCGAGGGCACCGTGGAGCCGCTCGTTCCTGAGCTTCACCAGCTTGAACGCTCGCTTGAGAATCGATTACGGGGCCAGTATCCGGCCGTAAAGCTCGAACTCACGGGCGAGATTCCGCTGAATTTCGATATCCGAAAAGCGAGCGCCGACGACGTGCGCCATGGCGAAAGCCTGGTGATTCCGGCTACCCTCGCACTTCTGCTGGTTGCGTTCGGAAGCCTCGTTGCCGCCCTGATTCCATTGGCGGTGGGCCAGTTGGCCATTGCCACCACTCTGGCCATTACCGGATTCCTGGCCCAGCGCTGGCACCTCTCCATTCTGGTTCAGAATTTGTCCACCATGCTCGGCCTGGGCCTGGGAATCGACTACGCGCTGCTCATGGTGAGCCGCTTCCGGGAAGCGATTTCCTCGGGCCTCGACACGCATTCCTCCGCGGTCATCGCCGCGCGCCGGGCAGGCCGCACGCTTTTGATCTCGGCGGCGACCGTTGCCATCGGATTTCTTGCCCTGCTGACTGTTCCCATCAGCGAAATCCGTTCCATCGGGGTCGCCGGATTCCTGGTAGCGGCAATGAGCGTGTTGCTGACAAATACGCTCGTGCCGGCCGCACTGGAGCTGCTCGGTCGTCGCATCGATGCCGGCCGAATACCCTTCGTGCCCAGGCTGGACTCGGGTCGCGCCGCGCGGGGGGAAGATCATTGGAGGCGATGGGGAATGTTGATTGTTGCGCATCCATGGCTTGCCCTCGGAATGGCGGGCGCATGCCTGCTCTTGCTCGCATGGCAGGTCACGCGAATCGATACCAGCCTGCCCCGGGGAGACTGGCTGCCGGATGCAGCGGAATCGGTCCATGCCCTGCGCGCCCTCGAACGCATGGGCCGGGGCGGTGTGGTTGAATCGCTGCGCGTCGTTGTCGAACTCCCGTCGGATTCGATCGCGCAAACCGATGCGGGGTGGAATGTGCTCGACCATCTCACCAGGAGACTCGCGAGCGACCCGCGCTGCTATCGCGCAATCTCCGTCGCCTCGATCGCCGGAAGCAACCGGTCTTCCCTTCTTGACCTTTCCCGCGATACGCGTCGAACGTTCCTGAGCAGCGACGGACGCGCGGCGCTCATCGAGGTGGTACCCGCGGCTTCGGTCTCGTTGCGCGGACAGGTTAACTGGGTGCGGGAGCTCAGAAGGATGGGCGCGCCGGCTCTCACCGGGATGGCCGGCGCCACGCTTCTGGTTGGCGGCATCCCGGCTCTCAACGCCGACTACGAGACCATTGTCTGGGAGCATATTCCGCGGGTCGCCGGGCTGGTGGTCTTGGGGACGCTCATTTCGCTCCTCTGCGGGTTCCGGTCGATCTTTGCCGCCGTGAAGGCGATCGCACTGAACCTGCTCTCGGTTACGGCCTCCATCGGAGCACTGGTTCTGGTCTTTCAGGACGGTCACCTGAGCCGCTGGCTGGGAGTTCCCGGTGGAACCGGCAGCGTGTTTCCGCTGGTTCCCATCGTCGCTTTCGCCATCGTCTTCGGGCTCAGCATGGACTACGAGGTCTTTCTGGTCGCGCGGGTACTCGAGGCCCGACGCAGCGGATTGAGCGAATTGGACGCGATCCCCGAGGGCCTGGCGCGAACCGCTGGCCTGATCACAAGCGCCGCCGCCATCATGATCGTGGTCTTTGCGGCATTCACCTTCGGAGACTTCCTGGTGGTCAAGATGATCGGATTTACCCTGGCGATCGCCGTGCTGATTGACGCGACGCTGGTTCGTATTGTGATCGGTCCTGCGCTCCTTCGTATTGCCGGCGACTGGAACTGGTGGCCTGGCGGGCTCTCGACAGCGCGAGGGGCTCCCTCCATGGCGACTCACGAATGATCGACTTGGACTCAGGTTGCCGGTTGTCTCTGTCGACCAATCCTCCAGGTTGGAGGCGTGCCCTGCAACAATGTGGCGAGGCACAGCGATTATGCCGTTTCAGGAAATTCTGTAGGCGGAGCCTCCATCGCCAGTCGACGCGCCCAGCACGAAGCGGCTCGAGCATCGCAGGAGAGGACACTCAATTTCCTGAAACGGCCTGACTCGACTGCGATCGTTTCTCCGTTCCTTCCGCCATTCCAATTGCGCCGATGTGCAATGTCGCCTTCGTGTGGGGCATCTCCGGCTTCCCGTCTACCAGGATTCCGGCGGGGACAATCGTGAGATCTACGGCCCGTTTCGCACGCAGGGCCGCGTTGACCGCATGGTTGACCTGGAAGCGAAAGCTTGCGGATGTGGAGCCGTGATGGACCTCGTCCTTCACACCGGGACCGAAGAGCGAAAATGAGCCCACGAAATAGATTCCCTCCGGCTCCGGCACCTGCCCTTGCGGCAATCCCACGTAGACCTGATAGGACACACCCGGCTGCGTGCTCGCTGTGATTTCGCCAAGCTCCAAAAGCAGTTTGTGTTCAGAGGAGGCAGCGATGTCCTGGATACGCTGGAGTTCGTCTCCAAATTCGAGCGTAAGCGTGAACGGCTCGTTTACAACTTCGACCGGCGGTCCCGGAAGCTGGATGATCTGCAGGATCTCAAGCACCCAGGGTGGAAGTCGCAGAATCTCGAAGCAGTAGTCGTTCACCTGCGTGGGCTCGCCCTCGTACTCATAGTTCAATTGCTGCGCCGCCCTGAGCACATCGCAATCGGAGAGCGTGACAGGAGAGCCGGTCTCGTCGAAGAATGTGAAAGTCTTGCCTGTCCATGTCGTATCCGTGGTCGGGTCTTCCCGTCCTCCGCCCTGAGCCAGCCAGATATCCCAGAGTCGGTCGACATTGCTGTGATGGAAATAGAAAATCGGATCCATGGCGGCGGTGGCAATCACGGCCATCCAGCCGCCGACCTGGACGTGCACGTTGCCGTGCGGAGTCTGGATATCCTCTACCGCAGAGGCGAAGTCGAGATCGCCCATCGCAGCGCTGCAATCGACCGCCCAGCCCGGCAGGGATCCGGTTGGGGGCGTCGCGTTCATGCTCGCATTCCGGTGCGAAGTGTAGAGCACACTTGTGGTGTCGCGAAACATGGGCGGGATAGTCGCTTCCGTCGCAAGCTGCCAATTCCAGTAGGGAAGGGCCCAGCTTGAGTCTCCCGACATGGCGCGCACGATCCTCTCAAAGTAGTAGAGGTACATACGGTGCCACGACCAGAAGAACTCCGTGCCGTGCTGGCACTGGTTCCAGTAAACCGGGCAGGGACACGGCAAGGTTGTGAAGTGAATGGCCGCCTGATAGGCCCAGCTCAGCGGATTTGTGGCGGGGAGCGCCTGCATGGCCGTGACGGCTGTTGCGTAGGAGACGATCTCCGGGCTGGTGGCGGTCAGGCCGCCAACGTCCTTTCGCGTGTAGGTGGTGGCGGAGACCTTCCTGGGACTCAGAAGAGATCGGCCAGCGACGGCCGCCGAAGCGGCCGCACCGGTTGAAAGAAGAAACTGGCGGCGGTTCCAGAAGCGGGCCATGGAATATCCTCCGAGAAGCGAGCAACGCTCGATTTGGCGTCGATAGAGAATGCGGAAGGCAGAGCAGAGAGAGCGATGAGCCGACGCGCGGGAATTGAAATGCCGCAAAGACCAGGAGAATATTCGAGCGGTATAGCATTCCGCTGCGTGCCGAGTCAAGTCGGCCATCCGGAAGCACGGGCCCGGAGCCGGAACGAACTGGGCGGTCAAGGCGCTTCAGGCCAAATCGACGAGTGATTCATCGGGGACCGGACCGCAATGGCGGACCGGGCGCTTCAAGGCATTTCGAGAACCGCTCTACTCAGTCACGATCACGCTCACTTCCGGGGAACTGATTTCGCGGTAATCGCCGTTACCTTCATAGACAGCGGTAATCTCGTGCTTACCCACGGAGAGCTTGTCCGTCGTGAACTCCGCTTTGCCCAGCCTGTTGAGCATCATGGCGCCCAGTTTGGTCTTGCCGGAATAGAAGCTCACTTCGCCGGTGGGTGTGGCCCCGGCGCCGCTCAGGGTCGCGGTGAAAGTGACCGGCTTTCCAAGTTCCAACTTGCTCGCGGATGACTTCACCTCAATCGCAGGTGTAGCCTGGTTGACCTTGATCCTCACCGAGACATCGGGAGCGGGTTCATAGTCCTCATTCCCCGGCTGGCGGGCAGTCACAATCGCGGTTCCCGCGCCGGCAAGTGTCAGCGTGTCGCCGTCGATTCTCGCCGGACCCGCCACCGTGAACGCCACCGGCAGTCCTGAGGTGGCACGGCCGGACAGATTCAACGGCTTTGCGCCGTAAGTCACCGAAGTTGGCAGGTCGAGGCCGAAGATGGTCTGGCTTGCCTTAGCGACCATGATGACAAGAGGGCCAGCCTCAGCGCTCGCGTAGACGTTATTGCCTGGATACGTTGCGGTCACCGAATCGGCTCCGGGAGGGAGCGAGGTTGTCTTCAACATCGCCGCACCGCCGGCGTTCAACGGAGATGTGCCCAGGTTCGTTGCGCCGTACTTGAACGTTACGGTTCCCGTGGGAACGGCGCCGTTGCCGGTCACGGTGGCGGATAAGGTGACCGGGGCGCCGAACGTCACGAGCTTTGCCGAAGAGGCCAACTTGATGGTCGCGGCTGCCGGCAAAACAGTGAGCGAAAACTGCTGGCGGCCGGTCGCACCCCACATGTCGGTGACCACAACGTCTATGGGTACCGTTCCGAAAGACGAGGCTTTGCCGCTCAGGATGCCGGAACCGGGATCGATGGAGAAACCGGAAACCGCCGGGCTCAATGAATAACTGACCGGCGCGGTGCCTCCGCTGGCAGCAATCGCGGTGCTGTACAGCATACTCGCGGTCGCGGCCGGCAATGACGTTGTCGCGATTGTGGGAGCCGGATTGCAAGAAACGGTGAGCGGCCCCACTTTCACGAAGCTGCCGGCGCTGTCGGTCACGCTGAGCATGACGTTCGCCGAGCCGGCCGTGCACTGTCCGGTGATCGCATTGGAGCTGTTCAGTGTGAGGCCGGTGGGCAAACCGGTCGCCTGGAAGATGTACGAAGGGGTGCCGCCGGTGGCCGCAAGCTGCACATCGTAGTTCGCGCCCGCGGTCGCGCCGGGAAGCGTCGCGGGCGAAAGCGCCATCTGCGCGTTGATCACTTCGGCAAAAGAGCCCGAACTGCCGGCAAAATCCGTTCCACCGTTTGCCGGCCCGGTGCCCTCATAGGTCGCGGTCACCGTGTTCGACCCGGCGGGCAGGGCCGAGGTCGTGCAAGTCGTCTGGCCGGCGGACAACTCGCTCGGCGAGCACCCCGTGTTGGAACTCCAGTTGACAGTGCCCGACACGCGGGCGCTCCCCAGCGAGGGAGCCACTGTCGCGGTGAAGGTGACGCTCGTGTTCAGGTCGGCCGGACTCTTGGCGGACACGCTGGTCGTGGTCTCGATCTCACTCCAGTTCTGAATGAGGTTGTAGACGTTGACGCTGCCCAGGCCGGTGGCATAGTCCCAACCTGTGCCGGCGGTATATGCCGGCTCGAAAGACGAAGTTGAAGTGGAAAGCGCGCCAACGTACGTCTTGTTGTCGGTTCCGTAGCAGTCCGTTTCCATACACGGGACAATGTTGTCGCCCAGGGTGATGTCGTAGAAGACGCAACTGTTCTGGTTTACATTCACCGTGGACGAGTTGCACGCTGCGCTGCCGGAAGCTCCGAATTCCAATGCTCCAAGCGCGTAATACCGAGGACCAGGATTCCCCTGGTCGGCGCCGGCAGCCTGATTCACCAGCGCCTGGATGCCGGCCATCATGGGCGCGGCGAAGGAGGTGCCGCCGGCAAGCAAGTCAAAAACATCGGTTTCGTCGGAGTAGTCGCAGGCAGCGCCGCCCTGGTTGGTATCGCTCATGCAGTACACGAGCGCATGCCCCCAGATATCGCCCGTCGAGGAAAAGAGCGAGACGTCGGGCAGATAGCGAGGTCCGCCGGAACTTGTCGGCAGGCCGTAGACCCCGGTCTGCCAGATGGGCTGGCTTTCCAGTGTGCTCGCCCCGCCGCTGCCTGCAAGGATCTCCTGCAATTCGGAATAACCGATCGAGCTCGAGGCGTTGCATGCGCCGGTCGTTCCGTAGGCCTGAGCGTAGCCGAACAGGCTGTCGACCAGACCGCCGGCGCAGGAGTCGTTCCAGGGAATCTCGGGAATGTAGGAGATCGCTGAACCCAGCGCGGAGGTGTTGGTCGAGCTCCAGTAGTTGGTTTGCGGCGGTCCGCCGATTTGGCTCTCGTACGCGTCGGCGAAGTCGGTGCCTCCGACGGCTACGTTATACGAAGTGTCGGCGAACCCGTTGGGCGAAATGCCACCCTCGGCGTAGGGCGCGCTACTGGCGTCGCACATCGCGGCGCCCGAATCTCCGGACGAGACAAACACGCCGATCCCCATGCCCGCGGCCTGCTGGAACGTGGATTCATAGAGCGCATGTCCAGCCGATCCAACGGTATTGTCGCAAACGCCATAGCTCATGCTGATCATGTCGGGCGGGGTGGCTCCGTTGACCAGGTTCTCGGCCGCGGTCAGGAAACCATAAACACCACCGGCGTCCGCGCAGGTGGCGATCACGATATCGGCGTTGGGAGCGGCGGCGCCGGACCACTCCGCATCCAGCGCGACCTCGCCTTCGGCCCCGTTTTCTCCGGGGTCATTGCAGGTCATGTTTTCTGAAGGCTTCGCCGCCTGAGGTTGTTCCTGAGTGACGGTGCCCTTGTAGCCGGAGAGCCCGAATGCGCTGCGAAAGGTGGTTACATCGCTGAGGTTAGCCAGATCCGAGTCTTCGACCACCGCGATGGTTTGACCCGCGCCCGTGATTCCACTGGAGAAGACCGGGTTGAGGTTGTAGATCGTAGCCATGTCGGGAGGAGCGAAAAAGTAGTTGGGACTCCCGTCGGAGGTGAAAGTGAACATTCCTCGCGAAGCCATGTCCTTGCGCTTCACAAACATGGGACGCGCCTTGAAGTCGTGAAGCGCGACCACGCCCTTGACAGCCAGGGCGAGCGCGGCGGGAATCTCCGGATCGCTCATGTTGGCGTAGTGGCGTTCGCCCTTCACATCGAGCCGGTGAATCCCGGTGTGGAATGCCTGACGGATTTCGCCCGCGGTGCCCGAAAATTCGATGGCCATGCCGCTCGGCAGGATGCCGCCGACCTCAAATCCGTACGACTTGAGCCATTCCGTAAGTTTTACGATGTCAGCGGGAGCGAGGCCGAACCGCTCGCCGAATTCCCTTGCCGTGAGCCACTTGTGATAGACGGGCGAGCCTTTGCGGTTCATCTCGTCAATCAGGCTTTCGAGCTCTTTCTCGAGCTCGGGCGGGCGCTCAAGCACCAGTTGCAGGTATTTGAGCGGCATGTCATCGGGCGCTGGGCCGCGGTCGTTCTTTTGGTTGGCGGCGGGAAGGGTGTTGCCGCGCAAAACCACCAGCTTGCTGTTGTCGATGGGCGCGGTGATCAGTGGCCGAGCTTCAAAGCCGCCTGCGTACATCTGCTGCGCCAGGCTGGCTGGCGGCGCCAGCATCGCGCTGACGGCGATCGACAGGATTGGGACGGCAGGAACCAACTCCGACGCGAAGCGACGACGCAAAACAGTGCCGTTCTCCCTACCCGCCGAAAGAAGCTGCCTAAGGCAAGATGCTTCAATCATGCGCTATCACCTTCTGCGCATAATGCGTAAAGTCCCTCCCAAAAGGCTCATGCCGACGCAAATTTTATGGGTGACTGTGGCCAAGCACGACGAGCGACCCTTGGTTGAATTTGGAAGTCCCTACGCTAACACGGTTTCCCGCAACAAGCCAACGGAAAGATTGCGGAGAGGGAGAACAGGCCGCCATTCATGCGATAGCGGGCGGCCGCTCCACGTGCTGGTGGATTCCGCGCAACGCCGAGGCGACAGGTCGATACTGCCACGCTTCAGCGCAATCGTCACGGCGTGGGTGCGGTCAAGTCCCCAAAGTTCGGGATTGGCGATCACACCCTCTCAGTGCTTCCAGAGATCGATGCGGATGGATCCCGTTCCCGCCGTCTTCTGCGCGGTCATCGGATTTACGTTGCAGACCTGAATCGTCACCGTATTGGCGCTGCTCGCCCAGGCCATATAAACCAGGTTTCCGCCTCCGCTCATTCTTGTTCCGGGCAATCCGAGTGCGACCGTATCTCCGTCCGCGGCGCCCATCAGGGTCGCATTGGCGGTCTCGCAGGTTGCGGCCTTCAGCGCCGGGAAGGCCGGATTCACCAGCACCGACAGGTGCCCGGTAATTGCCGTTCCCCCGCTACCGATGGTGAGGCTGCCGCCCGTTATCGCGAGGCTTCCGGTCACCGTCTGGTTGCCGG
The DNA here is from genome assembly GCA_030039035.1 of Acidobacteriaceae bacterium. Taxonomy (GTDB): domain Bacteria; phylum Acidobacteriota; class Terriglobia; order Terriglobales; family Acidobacteriaceae; genus Telmatobacter. Next base: position 58,218 of record JASHQQ010000132.1, read on the forward strand.
TGAGCTTGTTCCCGATGTCCAGCCGCGCATAATCGGCTGCATCGATCCCGCCCAGTTCCGCCGCGTTGGCGGCAGAGGTTGCGCTGTCCGCTTTGGTCGCCGTCGCCGCAGTCACGGCGTTGGTGGCATTGACAACAGCGCCAGTTACCTGCGATCCGGCAATTGTGGCGCCTGCGGATAGCGTTGAAGCCTGAACGTTGGTGAGCCCCGAGCCGTTCCCTTTGAAAGCCGCCGCCGTCACGTTTCCGCTCGCCGTCAGGTTTCCCGCCACATTCACCACGCCATTCGGGGAACCCGCGCCCGGTGTGAGCGTGATGTTGCCGCCCGCCAGACCACCGTATCCGTTTCCAGCCGTCAGGCTCATGTTGCCGCCGTAGGAAAGCGCTGCATTGCTCGACGAGCCGTTGTGCGCCCCCTCAACCGAGAGCACCGCGCCATCATTGCCCAGCAGCGCGCCGCCCTGCAGAGAGACAACCGAGAATCCGTTTGCGGTTTGCGACCAGTTGCTGTTCGGCCCTGACTTGATTGTCACGTTGCCGCCGAATCCGTTGTATCCGCCGCCTGCGGTTATGTTCAC
>JASHQQ010000015.1 GCA_030039035.1 Acidobacteriaceae bacterium
TGACAAAATCCATGCCGGGGGAGCAATCCCATCGAATGTCACCGAAGGCGATTTTGAAGACGTGCCTGAAAGCATGATGAAGATGGGCAACAACGCCGCTAATGATCAGTACACTATGCGCTGCAAAGAGGAGGGCATAAAGATTCATCCGGCAAGATTTCCAGTGGTGTTGCCGAAGTTTTTCATTAAAATGCTCACCGAAATTGACGACCTGGTGCTTGATCCGTTTGCTGGCTCGACCACGACTGGTGCGGTTGCTGAATCCTTAGAGAGGCGGTGGATTGCTGGAGAAGCAGTCGAGGAGTATCTAAGGGCCGCCAAGTTTCGCTTTGAAGAGTCGGAACGTAATCCCACGCTCTTCTAAGAAGCATCGCACGCTCTGAAGTGACCCCTTTGGGCGTAGGTAGGCACGTCACATCTCATGTCGGGTTCTTACGGTCCCGGCCCCTTCAAATACGCGCGGAACTTCTCCCCAAACTCCAGCCGGCCGGGCAAAGGGATCCAGGTGACGGGCGAAGACCTGCGCGCGGCGATCGACGCGGTGCTCGCCGGCAACCAGGTAACCAGGGACCAGCGGCCGTCGATCGGGTGCAACATCAAGTGGAAGCAGTGAGGCCTGTCGGGCGTGCCACCCGTTCTTTCCACTCCGTGAGTGAGCCGATGAAGCCGGGATCCGGCGCATCGTCCAGAAGGGCTATAAACTCCAATGAATGGCCGTCCGCGTCGTGAAAGTAGATCTGCGCGGATGGCATCCAGCCGATCACGGAAGGCTGGGTCGTCGGTTCGCCGGCAAAGTTATAAGTCTTTACCCCAAGCGTGTTAAGCCGCTTGGCTCTGTTGAGCAATTCCGGCAGAGACACGGCGAACGCCAGGTGAGACTCTTTGAAAGCAGTTCCGTAAGTCGTGCCCGGACCCCACAGGCCCAGCATCGACCTCCTGTTTTCGCCGATCCAGAAGAATACGATGTCGCGCACCGGATCACGATAGGCAAAAACCAGCCCGACGATGTCGGTATAGAACGCTGTCGCTGCCTCCGTGCTCGTAACCGGCAAGTGCGTTTCATAGAGATACATGACTTGAGCCGCCTTCCCGCCGCCGGCCGGGTGCCCAGGTCCGGGGTCCCCGGCGAAAGGTCTTTGTCGCTGGGGTGGAGATCCGTGTGTTCGGACCTGGGATGCCACAATCGCTGACTCTGACTCGCATTACAATGCCAGTCCCTTCAAATACTCGCGAATCTTCTCCGCAAACTCCGGCCGCTTCAGCGCAAACTCTACCGTCGCTTGCAGCATGCCGAACTTGTCGCCGGCGTCGAAGCGCTTGCCCTCGAAAGTATAGCCATAGACTTTTTCCTCCCTGAGCAGAGCCTTGATCCCGTCGGTGAGCTGGATTTCGCCGCCGGCGCCGGGCTGCGTCTTTTCGAGCAGGCCGAAGATGGCCGGCGTGAGAATATAACGGCCGATGATCGCCTGGTTCGACGGCGCATCCTCGAGCTTCGGTTTCTCCACCATGCCGGAGCAGTTGTAGATGCGCTCGTTGTGCGCGTCGCGCGAGCCGGCGAGTACGCCGTAAGCGGAAATCGCAGGCCCATCGATGGTCATCGTGGCCAGCACCGAGCCGCCTTTCTCGTTGAAGACATCGATCATCTGCTTCAGGCAGGGCGTCTGCGCGTCGATGACATCGTCGGGCAGGATGACGGCAAAGGGCTCGTCGCCGACCAGGTCCTTGGCGCAGAGCACGGCGTGGCCCAGGCCGAGAGGCTCGGGCTGGCGCACCGAGCTGATCTTCGCCAGCGACGCGACGCCGCGCGAGACGGCCAGCAGTTCCTTCTTGCCGCGCTTTTCCAGCAGCGCGTCGAGCTCCGGGCTCAGGTCGAAGTGGTCTTCCATGGCCACCTTGCCGCGGCCGGTCACGAAGATGATGTCCTCGATACCCGAGGCGATCGCCTCTTCGACGCCATATTGAATGATGGGCTTGTCCACCAGCGCCAGCATCTCCTTGGGAATGACTTTGGTGGCCGGCAAAAAGCGGGTGCCCTGGCCGGCGGCGGGAAAAACGGCTTTGCGTACGCGTTGAGTCATTCGTTCCTCAATTGAAAATGAATGTCATCCTGAGCGGAGTCCGTCCGCGAGGCGGACGGACGCAGTCGAAGGATCTGCGTTTCTGTCTCTGATTTGGATGCAGATTCCCGAATAAAGCGTCTCTCACAGCGTCGGCGAATCGTCGCCCATCATCGCCTGCCGAACAATCTTGATCGGCGGAAATCCCTGGCGCAGAAAGTCGTCGTGGAACTGTTCGAGCGAGAACTTGTCGCCTTCTTTTTTCTTCACGTCCTCACGCAGCTTCATGATCTCGAGCTTGCCCAGCGTGTAATAAAGGTACGTCGGGTCGGAGGTGCCGCGTTTGGTTTCCACTTCGGCCGTTTCCTTCGATTGGTAGCCCTCCTTCTGGAAGAACTCGACCGCCTGGTCGTAGGTCATGCTGCCGGTGTGCATCCCGATGCCGACGATAAAGCGCGCATCGCGCAGCAGCGCGTCCTGTAGTTGCCCGAGTCGCAGGAACTTCGACTCGCGTTCGTCCTTCGCTCCGGCTCCAGGCTGGCCGTAGCCTTCGTCGAGCATCATCTGTTCGCAATAGTGCGCCCAGCCCTCCACGTCGGTGTTGGCGCCCAGAATCTTGCGCACGCGGCTGGGCGCCTGCGGCACCCAGAGAAACTGCACGTAGTGGCCCGGGTAGGCCTCGTGCACCGCCGTCGAGATGATGGTGCCGATGTTGAACGAGTGCATGTAGCCGTCGACTTCTTTCGGCGTCATCGAGGGGTCGGGCAGCGTGACGTTGAAGTAGGCTTCCGTCGCGTGCGTCTCGAACGGGCCGGGCGTGTCCATGCTGGCGAAGGTGGTGGCGCGCATGAAGGGCGGCGTCTCTTCGAGCGTGGGCCGCACATCGGAGGGAATGGTGACGATGTGGTGCGCGCGGATGAAGGAGACGAGACCGTCGAAGGTGGCGCGGAAGCTCGCGAGCAACCGATCGGGCGCGGGGTGCATGGAGCCGAGCTCTTCGAGAACGGCGCGCGGATCCTTGTCCGGCTCGAGCTCTTTCGCAACTTCGTTGAAGTGCTGCTGGTTTTTGCGCAGGTCGGCCCATCCGATGTCGAGCAGCTTCGGCAGCGGCAGGTCGACCATCTCGTCGTATTCGAGTTTCTTCGAGAAGGTCTCCGCTCCAATGCGGAAGTCGCCGTTCGAGCGCGGCAGCAGGTCGTTCCTGAGCCAGTCGAGATAGCTCTTCAGCGCGGCGATGACGGCGGCGTTGGATTGGGCGAACTCGGCCTTCAGCGCGGGGCTCTCTGCGTCGGCGAAGGCGAGCGGCACATCGTGCTCGAAAAAGCTCACGATTCCGGGAAGCTGCTCGATGGCGATCTCGGTGTAGATGTGGGGCGGGTTTTTGAGATTGTCGCGCGCCTGATCGAGCAGGCCGGGCATCTGCTTTTCGCGCGCGATGAGCGAGCGCAGCCGATCGTCGGGCGGCGCGAATTTGCGCTCCATCAGGACGAAGGCCGCGTTGGACGCGGTGTTCGAGTAAACGTCGGGGTCTTTTTCCCACATGCGGATGGTTTCCAGGGCGAGAAGCTGCGCGCGGATTGAGGATTCGACCATGTCGAGGTCGGCCGATACGGGATCGTGAAAGAGATGCATGGCGACGCTCACCACGGTTGGCTTACCCACGGGCATCCCCCGGGCGATATCCGGCTTATAGTCTTTATCGAGAATTTGCCGCTCGATGGTCCTTATGGTGTCCTCGGATGGCAGCCGGTCCGTCCTCTCAACGCCTGAAATCTGCGCCTTTCCATCCGGCGACACCGTCACGTGTACATACACCACATAGTTGTCTGAACCTGAACACGGAACCGGCACAGCCACGTTCGGGTCTCTTGTGCCCATCGCGACAGCCCCGGTTCCCGGTCCGCAATCTTCCTCGGCCTTTCTTTCCCTTTGCGCCTTCACCGCTTCGAGCTTGGCCAGCGTTGCGTTCAGCGCGGCAACCTCCGCTTCGATGTTCCTGCGCGAAAAGTCTTCGAGTTGGGCATCGTACCGGTGATAGCCCACCGAAGTGCCATCCGTCGGCCCATAGTGGAAATAGACCTGGTCGAAGTATTCGTCGGAGACTTTCTGGAACTGATGCTGCCAGTCTTCCGCTGCGATCATCGTCGACATGCTGGCTCCCAATGCAAGCGTCGCGGCAACTCGTTTCATGCTGGGTCTCTTTCAAAGGGCAGTCTATGCGGCAATCGGCGCCGCGCTCAGATTGGCGATCAGCTCCTGAATCTCCAGCAGAACCTCATCGGGGCGCGTGGCAGCCAAAGGATACTTGAGCACACCCTGCGGCGTGAACTGCGCGCCGCGTTTGGCGTTGCGCGAAACCAGGTGCATGAGCCGGTCGGGATCGACGGTGGCGTGCTCGGTGAAGCGGATCTGCAGTTCGCCGCGCTTGCGATCGACCTGGGCGATGCCGATGCGCTCGCATTCCAGGCGAATGATCGCGGCCTCCAGCAGGTAGACCGTTGCGTCGGGCGGTTTGCCGTAGCGGTCTTCGAGCTCTGCGCGGATATCGGCGAGCGCCCTGGCGTCTGCTGCGCCGGCGATCTTCTTGTAGAGACGCAGGCGCTGGTTCTCTTCGGGCACGTAAGCTTCGTCGATGCGCAGGGCGATGCCCAGGTTGAGCTGCGCGGCGGGCCGCTCCTCGCGCGCCTCGCCCTTGAGCTCTTTCACCGCGGCCTCGAGCATGGTGGTGTAAAGCTCGAAGCCGACCGCCTCGATGTGGCCGCTCTGCTCGCCGCCCAGCATGTTGCCGGCGCCGCGCAGCTCCAGATCGAGCGCGGCGATTTTGAAGCCTGCGCCCAGATCGCTGAACTCCTTGAGCGCGGCCAGCCGCCGGCGCGCCACTTCGGTGAGCTCCTGCTCGGGCGGAATGAGCAGGTAGGCGTAGGCGCGCCGATTGGAGCGGCCCACGCGGCCGCGCAACTGGTAAAGCTCGCTCAGGCCATGGCGGTCGGCGCGGTTGATGAGGATGGTGTTGGCGAGAGGGATGTCGAGGCCGTTCTCGATGATGGTAGTCGCCACCAGCACGTCGAACTCGTGGCGCATGAAGGCGAGCATGACTTTTTCGAGCTCGTTTTCGCTCATCTGGCCGTGGCCCACGGCCACGCGCGCGGTAGGGACAAGCTCCTGGATGCGCGACGCGATCTCGTAGATGGTCTCGACGCGGTTGTGAACAAAAAATACCTGGCCGCCCCGCTCCAGTTCCACTTCGATGGCCGAACGCACGATCTTCTCGTCGAATTTGGCGACCACGGTCTGGATCGCCATGCGGTCCTTGGGCGGCGTTTCGATGATGCTCATGTCGCGCAGGCCCACCAGCGACATATGCAGCGTGCGCGGAATGGGCGTGGCGCTCATGGCCAGCACGTCGATCTCCTTGCGCAATTGCTTCAGGCGCTCCTTGTGGCGCACGCCGAAGCGCTGCTCCTCGTCGACAACGAGCAGGCCGAGGTCCTGGAACTTGATGTCTTTGGAAAGCAGGCGATGCGTGCCGATGAGGATGTCGACCTTGCCGCTCTCCACCTGCTCGACGATCAGCTTCTGCTCTTTCGCCGTGCGGAAGCGCGAGATCATCTCGACGTTGATCGGAAACTGCGCGAAGCGGCGCTTGAAGGTCTCGAAGTGCTGGAAGCTGAGCACGGTGGTCGGGGCCAGCACCGCCACCTGCTTGCCGTCCTGCACGGCCTTGAATGCTGCGCGCATGGCGACTTCGGTTTTGCCGTAGCCCACGTCGCCGCAGAGCAGGCGATCCATGGGCGTCGGGGCCTCCATGTCGTGCTTGATGGCCTCGATGGCCGTGAGCTGGTCGTCGGTTTCGTTAAAGTCGAACGACTCTTCGAATTCGCGCTGGAATTCGTTGTCGGTCGAGAAGGCCGTGCCCTCGGCGGTGTGGCGCTCGGCGTAAAGCTTGAGCAGTTCGGCGGCCATATCCTGCATGGCTTTGCGCACGCGCGCCTTGGTTTTGACCCATTGTTGCGAGCCGAGACGGTTGAGCACCGGCGCGGGGCCGGAGTCAGTGGAGCGGTATTTCTGGATCAGATCGAGTCGCGTGAGCGGCACGTAGAGCTTGGCCGCCTCGGCGAATTCCAGGATCATGAACTCGATGGCCAGACCGTCCTGCACGATCTCTTTCAGCCCCTGGTACTGCGCGATCCCATGCTCGACGTGAACGACGAAGTCTCCGACGTGCAGATCGCGGAAATCGGAAACGAATGCCGCGGTCTTCGATTTCGCGGGCGCGGGGCGGGCTTCGATGTCGGCCTCGTCGGAGAGATCGTTGGCGCCGAAAAGGATCAGGCCTTCGTTGGGAAAACTTGCGCCGGCGGCGAAGTGGGTGCGGACGATGACGGGCACGCGCAGGTCGCCGGCCAGATAGCTGCCCTCGTCGAGCACGGTTTCCCCGCCGGGATGATGGACGCGGCTGCCGAGGCGGTAGGGGATTTGATAGTCGCGCATCACCGTGGCCAGCCGCTCCACGTCGCCCTGGTTGGGCGCGGCGAGCACGATGCGCTGGCCCGCGTCGATGAGCGCGCGCAACTGGTCGGTGAGCGCGGGGATGGAGCCATGGAAGCGCTGCGTGGGGCGCGTGTTCATGGCGATTTCGCCCAGCGTGGTGTCTTCGTCGAGCACGTCGACGACGCCGAGCTGATCGAGGTCGAGCCCCGCGTGCGACTCCAGCATCGCCTGCAGGAATTCAGGCCGCAGATAGATGTCTTCGGGGCGGATCAGCGCGCCGAT
>JASHQQ010000133.1 GCA_030039035.1 Acidobacteriaceae bacterium
CGGAACTCCTCGAGCAGCGCCTTGCGCGGAGCGGTGCCGTGCAGCAAGATGGGAAAGTCGAGCACCGGCAGCAGGCGGTCGTAGAGGTCGCGCATCTGGCTGTAGCTGGTAAAGAGGCAGAAGGCGCGGCCGCGCGAGATGTCGAGCACCTGCCGGATGCACTCGGCCGCGGCTTCGGGGAAGTCGGGCTGTCGCGGATCGGGCATGTTGGGCGGAAGATACAAAAGTGCCTGCTCGCCATAGCGGAAGTGCGAAGGGACGACAAGCTCGCGCGCTTCCCCGAGGCCCAGCCGCCTGCGGATGTGCTCGAATCCGCCCTGCACGGTGAGCGTGGCGGAAGTGAGCACGACGGTCGGGATCGCGTCGAAGACCAGTTGCGCAAGCAGTTCGGAGACGTCAATGGGCGTGGCCTGCAGGAACGTGGTGCGCGACGCACTGCGTGCGGACCCTTGGACTGGCGTTGCGGCTTGACCCGCAGCCCGCCGCTCCAGCCAGAACACCATGTTGCTGGCGTTCGATTCGAGCAGGAATTCGAGCTCCGAGCGCAGCCGCGCAACGCGCTTGCGCAGAGCCGGCGCTTCGTCGATGCCGGAGAGCTGTTCGATCTCGGCTTCCAGCCGCCGCAGGCCGGCGCGCACGCCGAGATAAAGGTCGCCTGAGGACTCGAGAAACTCCGCGCGATCGGTAAAGGGCTGACGGCCGTCGCCGGCCATGGGCAGGCCGGCGAAAAACATGCGCGCATGCTCGCGAAGCTGCTGCGTGGCGGCAGGGATGCTTCCTGTTCCTTCCTTTCCACGCAGCATCACGTCGGTGTCTCGCGCCAGCTCTTCGAACCGCACGTTGCTGACCGACAGGCCGAAATAGTTCGAAGCCACTTCTTCGAGCTCGTGGGCTTCGTCGAAGACCACAGCCGCGGCTTCGGGAAGAATGCCGGCGTCGGGCGCGCCCGCAGCTTCCTGGCGCACGGCAAGATCGGCGAAGAAGAGATGGTGATTGACGATGATGATGTCGGACTCGAGCGCCTTGCGCCGCATCTCGGTGATGAAACAGCGGCGATAATCGGGGCAGTTGGAGCCGAGGCACGCTTCGGCGCGCGCGTCGAGCTTTTGCCACAGCGCGCTCACTTCGGGCAGGCCGGAGAGCTCGGCGCGGTCGCCGGTTTCGGTGATCTGCTCCCACTCGGCGATCTGCCGGTACTGGTCGATCTCCTCCAGGCCGGAAAGAATGGGCTGGGTGCGCAGCGCGACCAGCTTGTGCCGGCAGAGATAGTTGGCGCGGCCCTTCATGTAGCAGACGCGCAGGCCGCCAAGCAGCGTTTCAAGAAACGGAATGTCGCGGAAATAGAGCTGGTCCTGCAGCGCCTTGGTGCCCGTGGAGACGATGACGCGCTGACCGGTGCGTAGCGCGGGAAGCAGGTACGCGAGAGTTTTGCCGGTGCCGGTGCCGGCTTCCACGATGAGATGGCGTCGCTCGCCGAGGGCACGCTCCACGGCTTTCGCCATTTCAAGCTGGCCGGGCCGGTACTCGTAAGGCAGCGGCGAGCGCGCCAGAATTCCGCCCGGCGAGAAGAACTCGTGCAGCGTGGGCAGTGCGCGGGTTGCGGTGTCGCTGGCGGCCATGGGAACTGATTCCATGATAGAGAAGCGGCCGCTTCCGGGAGTGTGCCCCGGTCAGATTGCAGTGGGGTGCTTTGGCTGGTACAGGCCCAATTTGGAGCCGCCGGGCAGATCGATGCGCGTGATGAATCCCCAGCGTTCGTTGTGAACGGACGAGCAGTTCGCCCCGCGCTTCTTCAGCGACTCCATCTCGGCTTTGAGGTCGTCGCACAGCAGGTAAAGCTCGTGCGGCCCGTTGTCATCGGCTGGGTGAAACGCGGCTTCGGCAGGCGGCAGCGCGAAGATCAGCCACCCGTGTCCGGCATCGACGGAGCGAAAGCCGAGTACGTCGCGGAAGAAGTTGCGATCGGCTTCGGGGTCCTTGCTATAGAGAACGAAGTGGGCGCCGGAGATCATGAGAAGTTGCCTCCTGGTTTTGAGATTCGACAGGATATGCGAGCTCGGCGGTGGGAAATGTGAGAAATGAAAGATACCACATCCCGGCGTTGGCGATGCGCATGAAAGAATGAATCTCGAGTGAAGAGCCTGTCCGGCAAATTATGGCAATTGCGAAGAGCGGGTTGGCGGGCAAAAACAAACCGGTGGGACAATCCTACGCATCCTCGCTGCCCCTGGTCGCCATCGTCGGCCGGCCCAACGTAGGCAAATCCACGCTCTTCAACCGGCTTACGCGCACCCGGCGCGCCATCGTGGGCGACGAGCCCGGCATCACGCGCGATCGCATCTACGGCCGGTTCGACTGGGCTGGACGCGACTTTCGCGTGGTTGATACCGGCGGCATCGTTCCCGACGACGCAGAACTGATTCCCACGGAAATCTGCAACCAGGCCAAAGTGGCCCTGAACGAGGCCGATGCGATTGTGCTTGTGGTCGACGCACGGACCGAACTGGCTCGTCCCGACTACGATGTGGCGCGATTGCTGATTCGCGGCGGCAAGCCGGTGTTTCTCGCCGTGAACAAGGTTGAAGGCGAAGCAATGGCTCTGGCTGCGGAGAACTTTCGCCGGCTCGGCATTCGCAACGTGTACCCCATCAGCGCGGAGCACGGCCAGGGCATCGGCGAATTGCTCGATGCGATCGGCGAAGCGCTGCCGGTAACAGCAGAAAGACGCGCGCACGAAGAAGAGCGGGCACTGGGGACCGCTGAAGAGGAGGAGGCTTCCCAAAGCGGTCCGGAGCCGCGCGAGTCACACACCGGGCTCCCGCAGCGGCGTGTTCCGGATCTTCCCCGCACTCACGGCGCCTTCGAACAACATGAAACCTCGGTTGCCATCATCGGCCGGCCCAACGTGGGCAAATCGACATTGCTCAACGCGTTGACGGGCAAGGCGCGCGCCATCGTTTCGCCCGTACCCGGCACCACGCGCGACGCCGTGGATGAAATCGTCGAATACGAGGGCAGCCGGCTGCGCTTTATCGACACCGCCGGCATCCGGCGCAAGGGCAGGACGAATCTGATGGCCGAGAAGATGAGCGTGGTGATGGCGCGCAAGCATCTGGAGGCGGCCGACGTGGCGCTGCTGGTCACCGACGCGACCGATGGCGTGACCGCGAGCGACGCAACGATTGGCGGGTACGCGCACGAGAGCGGGCGCAGCGTGATCGTGATCGTGAACAAGTGGGATGCAGTAACCAGTGGGCGTTCGGACGGCAAGCCGCCGGCCGATCGCGCCATCTACGAAGCGCAACTTCGCCGGCATCTGAAGTATCTCGACTACGCGCCGGTCATCTTTCTCTCCGCGCTGGCGGGCACAGGAATGAGCCGTGTAATGCGCGAGGTGAAGGCCGTGGCCAGGGAACGGCGCAAGCGCGTGTCGACGGGGCAGATGAACCGCTTTCTCGCGCGCATCGATTTTCAGCGCGCACCTGTGCCGATGGCAAAACGGGTGCGCATCTTTTATATGACGCAGGCCGCCGTCGCTCCGCCCACGTTTGTTCTCTTCACCGATCGCGACGTGAAGCTGCACTTCGCCTTCGAGCGTTTCCTCGAAAACGGGATCCGCAGGGCATTCGGATTCAAAGGTACGCCGATCTGGTTCAAGGTGAAGGCGAGAAAGGCAGGGACTAAGGGACTAAGGGACTGAGGGACTAAGGGACTGAGGGACTAAGGGACTGCGGGAATTGGGAACAGGGATCAGGGATGAGGAATCAGGGTTCAGGGACAGGGATCATGGCTCAGAGGTCAAGAGACGGTGATCCTCGATCATCGCAGTGAATGCCTACAGGCGCGATCGTGCGCGGAAGCTCATGGCAACCCGCCCTGTCATCCTGAGAACCCGTGGACTTGAGCATCCACGGATACTCACGAAAACAGTTATCGTCGGACACGCTCCCGTAGGGAGCGCCGAGAATAGCCCAGGATCGAGCGAAGCGGAACCCTGGGAAGTGAGGTGGATCTATGCAAGCCGCGCAGGGGCGACCGAATCCCGCCGCGTTTTCAGCGGAGCGAAAGAGTGGGTCGTTCATGTTACGCTGCCCCTTATTGACTCTGCTTCGATCAGGAGGCGAAATGCAAACGACCACCGCGAAGCTGTCGCGCATCGCGCCGGAGCTGCCGGCTGCGGACCTGCGCGCATCGATCGGGTACTACGTGGAGCGGCTGGGATTCAGCCTCGCGGCACAAATGCAGGACTACGCGATCGTCGAACGCGACGGCATAGCAATTCATCTTTTCGACGACGCGGAGCGGAAATATTCGCCCTCGGGAATTCACCTCTTTACGCCCGAGCTCGATGAGCTCTTTGCGGAGTTCGAGGCGCGCGCAGCGAACATTGTGCAGCCGATCGAGCGGAAGCCGTGGGGCAACCGCGAATTCCGGGTGAAGGATGAGTTCGGCAATGACCTGAAGTTCACTGAACCGGCGGACAAGATCCCTGATCCCTGCTCCCTTTGCGTTCACGCCAGCTCGAGCATCCGATCCAGCGCCACGCGCGCCCAGTGCTTCACGTTGCGGCGCACCTGGATGCGATTGACCACACGCCCCTCGACGAGATTCTCGAGCGCCCAGGCCAGGTGCTGCGGGCTGATGCGGTACATGGTGGTACACAGGCAGCCGGTGTCGTCGAGCGTGATAATGCGCTTGCCTTCGCGCGCAAACCGCCGCGCCAGCCGGTTCACAAGATGGATCTCGGTGCCGATGGCGAAGGTCGAGCCCGCCGGCGCCTGCTCGACGATGGCGATGAGCCGCTCGGTGGACCCGAGCGCATCGGCCTTCTGGCAGACTTCCCAGCGGCACTCGGGGTGCACAATCACCTGGATGCCGGGATACCGGGCGCGCACCTGGTCGACATGGCTGGGCAAAAATCGCTGGTGCACCGCGCAGTGGCCCTTCCATAAGATGACGCGGGCCGCCTCGAAACGGTCCCTGGTCTGGCCGCCCTGCAGCGCCCAGGGATCCCAGACAACCATCTCGTCGAGAGGGATACCCATGGCGTAGCCGGTGTTGCGGCCCAGATGCTGATCGGGAAGGAAAAGAATGCGCTTGCCTCTGCCGAACGCCCACTCCATCGCCGCACGCGCGCTCGACGAGGTACAAACGAGTCCTCCGCGCTCGCCGCAAAAGGCCTTGATCGCTGCCGTCGAGTTGATATACGTGAGCGGGATGAGCCCATCCGTCAGGCCCATGCGCTCCAGCATTTCCCAGCAGGCTTCGACCTGCGAAATCTCGGCCATGTCGGCCATGGAACAGCCGGCGTTGAGGTCGGGCAAAATCACCTGCTGCTCTTCGCGGCCCAGCACGTCCGCGCTCTCGGCCATGAAATGCACGCCGCAGAAGACGATGTATTTCGCATCGGTCTCGGCGGCAATCCGCGAGAGCTTGTAGCTGTCGCCGGTGTAGTCGGCAAAGCGGATCACTTCGTCGCGCTGGTAGTGGTGGCCCAGCAGGACCGTCGTCGAAGCCAGCCGCTCGCGCGCCGCGGCGATGCGGCCGTCCATCGAGTGGTCGGGCAGGGCGAGGTAGTTTTCAAGGCTGCAGCTTTCGCCGGTCTCCACAGAGACCTCGGACATTTCGTCGAGAAGAGAGTTCACCTTTTTTCCGCCTTCAGTTCAGCTCACCCTCACGGGCTGCGAACGGGGATGTTGAAAGCAATCAGTGGCTGCAGTGGATGCACTGGCCGACCCGGGCGCTCGTGGCGCGCAATACCGATCGCCACTCGTCCCGGCTCAACCCCCATCCACGGGGTTGTTGCAGCCGTTCACTTTTATGGATGCGGGTCGTGGCCCGCGGATTCCGGAATCCAGCGGGCCCTACGGGCATTCATTCAGGATATTGTAACGCGCCGGGCGGCTCCGGAGCGCGGCAGCGGGTCAGTATCTCCCCGGGACCAAAACCCTCGATCTTTTTTGGCCGAACGCCGTACCGGCTGAAGCCCTTACTCTTCACGCCAGGACGCGCCCCGGGTACGGGCGCTCTCACTTCCTCAGTCCCAGTGCATCGACCACGCCGTCATCCGCGCGCGCGGGCTGGCCGTCCTGCTTGTACACCACGCCGAAGCTGCCGCGATAATCCCACATCGTCCAGCCCACCGAATCGGCTTCGAGCGCGGTGCGCACGTCGCGAATCCAGTTCGTGCGCGAAGTGGCATCGGCATGGTTGCGGTAAACGCCGAATTCGTTGCAGAGTAGCGGAACGTTGCCGGTCTTCGCCCAATCGGCGGCTTCGTCGATGAGCAGCCGGATGCGATGCGCGTCCCAGTGGTCGAGCCAGTACTGCTCCAGCTTGTAGCGGTGGGCGGGATCGGGAACCTCCTTGACGAGATCGCCCATCGAACTCTCCGTGGCCGGGTAGGGAATGCCGTGCTCGTAGATCCAGAAGGGCGCGCCCCAGCCGGCGCCCTGGTGCGTGAATTCGTGCGGGTCGTAAAAGTGGAAGTTGTAAATGACATTGCCGTCGGCGAGCGGCTGCATGGCGAGCAGGTCGACGATGTCGGAGTAGTTCGGCCCGGCGGCGATGATCGTATTGCGCGGCGCAACTTCCCGGATGGCCGCGGCCACATGGGCCTCGATTCCCTGCCAGCGATAGGGATCGGCGACTTCCGGCTCGTTCATGATCTCGAAGAAGACCTTTTCGGGATCGCGCGTGGCGTAGTGCGCCGCGAGCTTTCGCCACAGCATCGTGAAGCGGTCGACGGCTTCGTTGCCTGCGCGCACCTGCTGCTTGTAGCTGTCTTCGGGGTGGATGTCGATCTGCACGGCGAGGCCGTCGGCGAGCATGGTGTCGACGGCGCGATCGAGACGGGCGAGGAAATCCTGGTTCAACCCCTCGGCATTGCGCGGAGACGCTTCGAGCGGCGCGGGATCGATGCTGAGTCTCACATGGTCGAAGCCGAGCCGCGCCATCAGCGCGATGTCGTCGGCGTCAATGTAGCGATCGGTGCGCGCCGCGGAATAATCGACCGACTGCGCAAACCACTCCGACGCGTTGATCCCGTGCCGCAGATGCTGCGCCCGCGAGAAGGCCGTCCGGAGCGCGGCCGGGCGATCCTGCCCGGTCGCCGGAGGCAGGAATGCGAGCAACAGGATCAGGGAACAGGCCCGGGGCGGCATGGCGGAGGCTCCGCTGGAACGATAGCACGGAGCCCCGGACCCGTTGCCTACCTTCGATAGGAGAATGTGTACGTCACGCCCCCTTCGACGATCGGGTAGACATGAAACGGCCTGACGTCGTTGTTCCAGGTGGCGACCTGCGCGGCGAGGTTCGATTGGAATTCGGGAAACGTCGCGGCAGGCTGGCAGTCCTGGCCTTGCGCGTTGCAGACGTTGCCCTGCAGGCTGAAAGTGGCGCTGGGCGTGTCGATGAAGGCGACGCCGGCGGCAAACGGGTAACTCCACCGCTTTTCGCTGCGGGAGACGTAATGGCCCCAGCCGGCCATGGCCATAAAGCCGGTGCCGCGAAGCTGCAGCCGGCCCGTTCCATAGACGGGGTTCGAGTCCTGCGAAGCGTAGTTCACGTTGTTGATCGTGAAGGTGGCGCCCGGCTGCGCCTGCACATCGCCGCGGATGCGATCGGTGTTGTAGTACAGGAACCCCGGGCTGATGCGCAGCGATTTCCATGGATAATAGTCGGCCAGCACTCCGGTGTTGGCCAGTTCGGTGTTGACGACCACGTAGAAACCGCTCTTGGTCATCTTCCAGTTGAAGTCGAAGAAGTTGCCGACAAAGCGCAGGTCGATGCGATAGGGCAGATTGGTGGCGAGTGAGCCGCCGGTCCCCAGCGTGGAAACCGAGCCGCCGAGCGAGAGCCGCGTCAGGTACCGGTCCGCGTAGGCCGAGGGCTCGACCTGGCCGAAGGCTCCGCCGGCGCCGCCGTCCGGGGTTGTATCCGGGGAATCGGGCAGCGCGGACGTCGAGAAGAACTGGGGTGGAAACCGGGTCTCGCTGGTCGGCAGTTGCCCGGGAAGCGCCGGGGCGACGGTCAAAACGCCGAGGGAAAATGCGAGATGGCACAGTTTCAAAGGGGCATCTCCGGGACCGGGGGAATCGCCGGGTATGGGCCCATGTTTAGGTACGGAAGTCCCGAACCTCATCGGCTCCACGGCCCCAACGCGCACCGCGATGAGCCGCATTATCCCCACGTTAACATGGCGAAGCCGATCGTCGCAGGAGTCACCATGCCACTCCTTCCGCGATCGGCTCGCCAGATCCGGAGCCTGAAATCCGGAGTCCCGAATGACCCGCTATCGGGCGTTGCGGACGTTGAAACTGTAGCCCACCCCGACGGAAAGGATCGGATAGACCTTTAGCGGATTCAGGTCGTTGGTCCACTTGGCGAGCTGCGCCTTCAGGTCGCTCTGCACCTCGAGCGCGATGGGATTGTTGCTGGTCAGGTCGACGCATTCCGTCTGCGCCTGGTCGTGGCAGGCCCAGCCGGCCAGCGTGGCATTCAACGAGGGCGACCCGGTGAATGCCGCGCCGATCTCGAACGGGAACGAGATGTGCCATCCCTTGCGCGGAACCAGATTGCCCCAGCCGGTGGTCATGGTGAAAGCCGGCTTGGTCGAGTTCAGGCCCAGCGAGGCGTTTCCGTAGGCGGGAACGGCGCCGGTAGCCGAATTGGTGTTGGCCGAGTAGTACGTATCGCCATTCAGTTTGAAGCTGGTGCCGCCGGCGACCGTGGTGGTGGCGCTGAGGCCGTTGTTGTTGTAGAAGAGGACGCCGGGGCTGAGACGGAATCCGGCGTGGAACGGGTAGTAATCCAGCGCCGTTCCCGCCGAAGCCAGATTCAGCTTCGCGTCGGCCGTAAAGCCACTGGTGGTAAAGCTGGTGTTGTAGTTGAAGAAGTTGCCCGTGGCCCGCACGTTCAGGTGGTCGTTGATGTTGGTGGCCGTTTGCAAGCCAATGCCCAGCGGCGAAATGCCCACGCCGAAGCCAAAGCGCGAAAAAGGCGCGGCCGGCTGGTATGCGCCATTCGTGGGTGAAATCGCAGTGCCGCGGGTTGAGGCCGAGCTGCTGCTGTTGCTGTCGGCGGCGGCGACTTCGTAGGAAGAGGGGGTGGATGACTGGCCGATGGCCGCGCAGGGCGTGGCCGCAAGAGCAAGCGCAAGGCAGAAAGTGGTTGATTTCACAGAGGATTCTCCGATTCGACAAAATGCCCGGACAACCGGGGATCCTGTTTCGCGGGCAACATCTTCAAAAT
The DNA here is from genome assembly GCA_030039035.1 of Acidobacteriaceae bacterium. Lineage (GTDB taxonomy): Bacteria > Acidobacteriota > Terriglobia > Terriglobales > Acidobacteriaceae > Telmatobacter. The sequence continues at coordinate 9,253 of JASHQQ010000133.1, forward strand.
GGGCCGGGATCAGCGATCCGCTTCGGCACACCGTTTCTTCGTTGCTGCGGAATGAGGATTTGCCGTCACAGTAACACGACTGGAGATTACCAATGCGTGACCATTGGGCGATTTCGGGCTATCGAAAGTTGTATGCACGCCAGGAACGGGAATGACACGGAAGACTGGTTTCATTACGGGACATCCGTGCTCATTCGCGTTCCATTTGCCGTAAGCTGGGCTCATGGGAAAGGCTGCCAGGCTGGATCGCTCCGCCGCTACCGAATTGCGCCTGCGGCTGCTCGACTGGTACGACCGCAACCGGCGCGATCTGCCGTGGCGGCGCAGTCCCGATCCCTATTCCATCTGGGTTTCCGAGATCATGCTGCAACAGACGCGCGTCGCGACCGTGGTGGACCACTACCGCGCGTTTCTAAGGCGGTTTCCCACCCTGGAGTCGCTGGCCCAGGCCTCCGAGGAGGACGTTCTGGCCGAATGGAGCGGACTGGGCTACTACCGCCGCGCGAGAATGCTGCACAAGGCCGCGCAGTTCGTGGCCAACCATCTGGCGGGAAAGCTCCCCGCCACCGCGGAAGAGCTGCGCGCGCTGCCGGGAATCGGCTCCTACACGGCCGCGGCGATCGCCAGCATAGCCCACGGCGAGGCGGTGGCCGTCGTCGACGGCAACGTGGAGCGCGTGCTTTGCCGCCTTGCCGGCTGGGAGTTGGGCAGCCGCGCCGGAGGCGCCGCGCTCAAGCGCCAGATCGACGCTCTTGCCGAACAGCTTGTCGATCCGGAGCGGCCCGGCGACTTCAACCAGGCCATGATGGAGCTGGGCGCGACCCTATGCCTGCCGCGCAATCCGCAATGCCTGACCTGCCCGCTGGCCGGCGAATGCAAAACGCGCGGAGAGCACAAGAAGCCGTCGCGCCCGCGCATGCTGAGTCGCGAGGTCGGCTACGCCCTCTCGGTCCGCATACGCCGCCAGCCCGGATCGCACGGCCGAGAAGTGCTCCTTGAGCAGCGGCCGGCAATCCTGACCGTCATGCCCGGGCTTTGGGAGCTGCCCGCTCTGGCCGAGGCGAAGGTTCCGGAGAACGAGCTGCGCATGACGGTGCGCCACGCCATCATGCAGGTGAATTACTACGTCCGCATCCGCACCGTTTTTGAGGACGATGTGCCGGAGCTGACCGTGCCGGGCGGCGAGCGCCGCTGGGTTCCGCTCGCCGAGGCGGCCGGCATGGCGCTGACCGGCCTGACCCGCAAGGTGCTCACGCGGGCGCATCTGCTGGCGCGTGCGCCGCTGGATGCGATCACGCCGCAGCGGGAACCGGAAATGGTTTGACCAGGTTCTCGAAATTACCGATCAATCGGAGGATTGAAGTAACACGATGGGTTGGGACGGGGTGTATTACGGGCTTCCGATGTTCCTTGTCGCCTGGGGCACTCTGATCGCCGGTGGCGTTCCAATGGTCTGGGGATGGGGCAGAATCGCTGTTCAAAAACACAACACGGGCAATCGAATTGTTCCCAAAACCCTGTGCGTTGTGACGGCCTCGCTCGGTGTCAATCCGACAGGCTTCATCATTTTTCTCCTTATTCCCTTTGAGCTGAAGGAGCGCTTTGCTGCTTTTCTGGTCTGCTGTGCCGCCATGGTTTTCGGATCTCCTGTGAGCTAGACTGGGCCGCTCATCTGGCGCGATCGAAACGTCGCGCGCGACCCTGCCCTCATAAGCTCCGTTGCAATAGCTGCGGTCAATGTGCTCGGCCTTGTGTGGCTCTTCAACGTCAAGAACACACATTCGCTGCAGGTTGGAGAACAGCCCGCGGCACGCGGTCGTATCACCGCCGATCCAGAAGTTTCGAGCGATTTGCCGACAACCATGGAACCGGCGGTGAGCACCCGGCCAGTTCGGTCGGAGACCGTGTTTTGAGAAAAAGCCACTTGGCCAAATCGCTTCGCCCTACACTATTTCGAGAACCGGTAGAAGGCGATGCGCATCGCGGTCGTCTCCGACATTCACGGCAATCTGACTGCGCTGGAAGCGGTGCTCGCCGATCTGCGCCGGGCTTCGCCCGACCTGATCCTGCACGGAGGGGATCTGGCGCACGGCGGAGCCAGTCCGGCGGAGGTCGTCGATCGCATTCGCGAGTTGGGCTGGCCGGGGGTGCTGGGCAACACCGACGAGATGCTCTTTGCGCCGCAGGCGCTGACCGAATTCGCGGCGAGTTCCTCCTCGAGCTTCCAGCCGCTCTTCGCGTTGATCGAAGAGATGGCGGCGTGGACCCGGCATCAGCTCGGCGACGAACGAATCGCATGGCTCAGGACCCTGCCGCAGACGCATTCTCATGCTCCCATTGCGCTGGTACACGCAAGTCAAGGAAGCCTGTGGCGGGCGCCGGCGCCGGAGGCGAGCGACGCGGAGCTGGAGCACGTATATCGGCCGCTCGGCCAGCCGATCGCGGTCTACGGCCACATTCATCGCCCGTTTGTTCGCGAATTGGCCGGAATGACTGTGGTCAACACCGGAAGCGTCAGCCTTTCCTACGATGGGGATCCGCGCGCCGCTTACCTGCTGGTCGATGAGGGCAAGCCGGTGATTCGCCGTGTGGCCTACGACATCGATACCCAAGCGAGGCGCATTTGGGAAAGCGGAACTCCGCACGCCGACTGGCTTGCGCGGACGCTGGCGAGCGCGTCGTTTCAGATGCCATAGTCTCAGGCTGGCGCGCAGGTGAAGGCGACCACCCGCAAGACAGGTGAAAGGCACGAGTCAGTCCGTTACTTTGTCGCTCCCGGGTAACCCATTCCCTGCACCGGCAAATACTCAACCATCCCGGCGCGGGACTGATTGACATTCTTTGCGGTTAGGGAGAGAATGACCGCGACTTTAAGAAGATACAGTGCCTGTCGTCGAGCTCTTTCAGACTGCCTGGCATTGAGTTACAAATCCCGGGTTCAGCGGAGAAAAATTCATGAGCGCTTCCACAGGCGTTCTTCGTCAGCGCCGGACGGCGGAGTTTGTCCTCATTCTGCCGCTTCTTTTGTTCGCGGCTTCTCTCGCCAACGCGCGGCCGCCGGCAGTCACGCCGATCGTTCATAGTGCGTCGCAACTCGCCGGGTTCTCAGTGAATCTGGGCAGCTACGAGTTAGCCATGCAGCGCGGTTCCGGAACGAGTACTTTGGTCAGCTTGTCCCTGACAGGAAGCGGCAGTTCCGGTTTTTCGGTGAGATTATCCGTCGACAATCTCCCGGCCGGCGTGAAGGCCGGTTTCGGACAGAATCCCATTCCGGCAAACTCGAAAGGAACCTCGCTCACGCTCTCGGCAGCTTCCGAAGCGGCGCTGACCAGCTTTGCCCCGGTAACTGTGGTAGCCACCCGCACCGCGGATGGCGCCAGATCGACGGCCTCCTTCTTTCTGAGTGTCACGCCGGCCGGCTTGCTCCCGCCGATTCGCACAGGATTTCTGCGCACCAACGCAACGCCAACGGCCGCTGCCTACGATGCATCGCACCAACGCATGTTTGTGAGCAATCCCGAATGGAACCGGATCGATGTGGTCTCGACGTCCAGCCGGTCGGTTCTTGCCACGATACCCGCGCCCGCGCCGGCAGGCCTTGCGCTCACTCCCGATGGAACGCAGTTGATAGCCGGCTCCCTTGCGGAGCAGATCGTGGTAATCGACACAAACAGCCTCCAGATCGTGCAACGTGCTCCGATTCCCACTCCGATAACCGGCTACATCAACCCCGCCTTTCCCCGGCAGGTTTTTCCCATGGTCAACGGAAAGGTGCTGATTGGCCTGAACACCCCGGGCACTGAGCCCTACGAACTCGTCGAGTGGGACCCCAGGGCCAATACCTTCACCCCGTTCTCCACGCCGCCGGGGTTCGCCTTCAATTCAGAGTGGTACCTGGCAGGAAGCGCCGATGGCGCAAACCTTCTGGCAGTCGACTATGGATCGGGGACGAACTTTGCCGTGTACAGCTCGGCGACCGACAGCTTCACTTCAACGGCCCAGACATCCGTGGGTCAGATTTTCGCTTTGGCTGCAAGCCCGATCGGTGCCGGATTCGTCGCGGTCGGACCCGCCGGCATCGAACTTCTGGATGAAAACCTGAACATCCGGAAAATCATAAGCCTGCCGGGGCATCCCGGGCTCGGAGGGTTACAGGAAATCTATGGACTTGTTTATAGTCCCGATGGCGCATCGGTAATGTTCTCCTATCTTGCCAACGCCACGTATCCGGTGATTGCCAGCTTCAATGCGATGAATGGGGAACTGCTCGGGGTGGCTCCGGCATTCACCTACTGCGTGCCGAACTCGGAGTGCTCCCTGGCAATGGGGAGTCCCTTGGCCGCCGATAACGGCGGGCTCGTGCTTTCAGCGGCAGGAAACGGGCTGGTTTTCGACGACGCCTTTAACTTCGAGGATGTCCTCGGTCTTCCGATCAACGTGCGTGTGCCGCAGCCGCCCTCACTCACTCCCTACGAAGGGCCGTTGAAGAAACCGATTGCCACCCAGACTCTGAATTCCTTCTTCCAGCAACTGCCCAATGTCTGGTTCAGCGGCGAACGGGCAACGGGGGTCGAATCGACGCCCAGTGGTTTCGCTGCGACGGCGCCTGCATCCGGCAGCACCAAACAGGTCGATCTCCAGCTTGCCTTTCCCAACGGATGGCTGGCGGTCTCGCCGCAGGCCCTGAGCTACGGCGCCAGGATTCTGTTTTCCAGCGGTTCTGCCGCCGGCCCCGGGGGCGGTGTGCCGCTTGATCTGATCGGGTATGGCCTTCTTGGCCCCGATCCGGGTAATCCGAGTACCAAAGTGACGATTGGCGGCCGCCCCGCTCGGATCGTAAGCGCAGGAAGCTTTTTGCCGCCCGTTTCCGCCGACTATGTGCTGACTCCGCTCGACGATGTAAAGGTGACCGTGCCGCCCGGCTCACCGGGTCCGGCGGACATCGCTCTCAGCAGCCAATCCGGCTCGACGACGATAACGAACGGCTTCACTTATTTGCCAAATGTGACTGACTTTGCTTCGCCGGACACGTTGAGCGGAGTGCTTTTCGATTCGCGGCGTCAGCGCGTTTACCTGAGCGCCGGAGCAAAGATCGACGTCTTCGACGCCACCGGCGACAAATTCCTCAAGGCGTTCGTGGCGCCGGAATCGAGGATCAAGCCGGTGGTAGGTGGGATGGCGCTGACTCCCGATGCCTCAAAGCTGCTGGTTGTGGATTCGGCAAACCTTGCCCTGCTCGTCGTCGACCCTGACAACTTCTCCAGCGTCAGGGAAGTCGCATTGCAGCCGAAGGCCATCCTCGACTATGCATGGTGGTCGCCCGTGGCCGGCACCAGTAACAACACGGCCATCGTCAGTCTCGGATCGTCGTTTTCCACGCGATGCCCCGACGGCCGGCTTTTCGAGATCGACCTGACGACTATGCACGCGACTACGATGCCCATTCCTCAGGGACTGTCGTGCTTCTCGGACGATACGCAACTGACCGCCACCAGCAAGGGCGACAGGGTGTTTCTCAACGACGACGGCTACGGATACACGATGTGGGATGCGGCAACAGACAGTTGGAGCGCCGCCCAGTACCAGGGGAATGCCGGCGACTCAGCCACGTCCGGCGACGGGTACTGGTTCGCCTGGAACTCCATGGGAATGAACTCCCAACTGACGACCCTGACCGATGGCCAGGTGCCGCGGTACTTTGACGGAGGAACGCCGGAATTCGAGCAAATGCCCGTGATCGGAGAGAGACTCAACGCCTCGGGAAGTCTGCTCTACCAACCGCTTGACCAGGGAGTGGATGTCTTCGACGTCAACAGCGGCGCCTGGCTGCAGCGGATTGTCCTGCCGGAGACGGTTCAATTCGTTCAGGATGCGATGGATCTCGACGAAGGCGGCGACCGGTTGTTCCTGATCACGAATGCCGGCCTTACGGTCGTCAAAATGGATCCGCCGCAACTCTCGATCGGCTATCTGAAACCCGCAACCGGCCCGCATTCCGGTGGAACCACGGTGACCATCCGCGGCAGTGGATTCGAACCCGGAGCGGTGGTGAGAATTGGCGGGGAAAAAGCCGCCGCAACATTTATCGATCGAAGCACCCTGGTCATAACCACTCCGGAGCTCCCTGCCGGAGGCGCTCGCGTAAAGATCGCAAATCCCAGGGGAGCCTCATATTCGCTCGATGCGGCTTTTACGGCGCAGTAGGAGCGTGGATCGTCATCCGGGCCGGTCGATGCCGGGTGAGTTTGACCACGCACCGTCATTCCCGTTAAACTGTGAGCGTGCGAGAGATGCGGCCGAGCCTGCATTGACGACCGCATAACCCTTTCAGGACAAGGAAGATCGATGGCAAATCATGTATCGGCGCTGAAGCGCGCTCGCCAGACCGCGACCCGCACGGAAGTGAATCGCGCCAACCGCAGCCGCGTGCGCACCAGTCTTCGCGTGTTGCGCGAATCGCTCGCCTCGGGCGACGTGAAAGCAGCGCAGGCGCAGTATCGCAGCACGGTTTCGGTGCTCGACAAGAGCGTACAGAAAGGCGTTCTCCACTCCAACACCGTTTCGCGCTACAAGAGCCGGTTGAATGCGCGGCTCAAGGCGCTGGCTCTCGCCAAGGCGTCGTAGATCGCCGGCCCGATGGGCCGGAAACAGCCTTTCTCGTCGAAGCGGCCGGGTTCATCCCGGCCGCTTTTTGCGTTGATGGGGAAAAATTGTCCTCCAATTGCTGTCACATTGACCGGGCAAACGTCACAACAGTACACGAGATGAATGCATCTGATATTTACTTGAGGAGCATGGCATTTCACTGGAAGTCGGGCAATCTTCCGGATTGAGCAGGTCTCCGCTCCCTGCCACGACGAAAGGCACAGGATCGTTATCGTCGCGCCGCGTGGCCGGAACTCAGCAGGATCCGCAGCCTTGGTTCTTTCCCCATGGATCGGCTCTGGACAATTCGCGAAGCGGCGGCGATTGCCGAGTTGCCGTCCAAAACCATCCGCACAACGATCGACCGCGAGGCACTGGCACGCGGGCGGGCGGATGAAAGCAGGCGAAGGAACGGCTATCTGCTCTCGCTGCGCGATCTGGTCTATCTCAAACTCCGGGCCGAGTTTCCCTTTGCCCTCGACAAGGCCCACAAAGCCGCGCTGGAAAGCCTGGTACGCGGACGCAAGACCGCGGCATCCGGCTGGCGGATCGACGGTGACGGGCTGATCCTCGAACGTGCGCGCATCACGGTGAGTGTGGACTACGCGCGCCTGCGCGAGACGGTGACCCGCAACGCCGCCGCGTTCGAGTGGGGCCGGCAGCGGATCGTCTCCGACCTTGCCGTTCTGAACGGCGAGCCGGTTTTCCGCGGAACGCGCATTCCGTTGGCCGAAGTGGCCGCGCTCATCCGCAAGGGCATGAGCGATCTCCAGCTCGCCGGAAGGTACCCTGCGCTTCTCGATGTCGACTTCGGCTACGCCCGCATATTCGCGCGGCTCGGCAAGCGTCCCGGCAGGCCTCGCAAACCGCAGGAAGCGCACAGGGCCGCGGAAGCCGCCTGAAATACGCGATTCGCGTTGCGCGACGGAATCCCCGCTGCCGCGCTTTCCTTGAAGGTCCGTTCCGGTCTTCGCTTGCCCACAAGTCGTGGAGTATCGTAGTTCTACGGCATTTTCCGAGTCAGAGTGGCTCTTCTGGCACATTCCCGGTGTCGCCGCTTCCTGTTGGTCGCGTCGACCTTGCGTTTTCGCTTCGGACTGCACTCACTCTGAAAATGCTTCAGTCCTTTCGAAAGGCTCCTCTTCGCCCGATGTGGATGTCGCGGATCGCCGGCGTATGCGTGGCCGCCGCGTGTCTTTGCTGCCTGTCGTCGTGCGGCGGACCGACGTGCCAGCCGGTGACCCTGGGCGCCGCATCCTTCGCGTCCTTTGGCGTGCTGTCGTTCCCCGCGCAGACCGTCGACCCTCTGGCAACGTATTCCCTTGCCGGCAACACCGAGCCGGTACTCGACCCCAGCATGATCCACGTGGGATCGACGTACTACGCCTTCACCACCGACGTTGATCCTGTCTCAACGAATTCCCTGCCGATTCGCTGCTCGCAGGACACCGTGACCTGGATTCTCTGCGGGAGCATCTTTCCCGACGGAATGCCCTCGTGGGCCTCGCAGCTTGTTCCCGGCATCCAGGGGCTCTGGGCGCCGGATATCTCCTTTTTCAATGGCGAGTATCACGTCTACTACGCCGGCTCAACGTTTGCCTCGCAGCAGTCGTTCATCGGCCTCGCGACCAATACCACGCTCGATCCGGGCGATCCCGCCTACCAGTGGGTCGATCGCGGGCCGGTGATGGCATCGAATCCGGGCGACAACTTCAACGCCATCGATCCGACGATCCTTGTCGACACCGACGGCAGTGTGTGGATGACCTACGGCAGCGCCTTTACCGGGATCAAGCAACGCCAGGTCGAACCCGCAACAGGACAGCTCGTCACCGCCAATTGCACTTGCTATTCGCTGGCTACAAGGCCCGGCTCGCAGGGAAATCTCATCGAGGGGCCGTCGCTGGTGCACCACGGCAACTATTACTATCTGTTCGTCTCCATGGACTCCTGCTGCGACAATTTCAACACCGTGATCGCCTACAAGGAGGCCGTAGGGCGATCGACGGGCCCGCATGGGCCGTTTGTCGACGAGAGCGGCACGCCCATGATGAACGGCGGAGGAACCGTGCTGCTCAAGGAGGATGCCGCGTGGGCCGCTCCCGGCGGAGGAACAGCCTATATTGATCCCGGGACCGGCGAAAGCCTCATCATCTTCCACGCGCACGATCAAAGCCGGAACGAGACGCCCTACCAGTGGGTGAAGACGCTGGAGTGGGTAAATGACTGGCCGGTGATCGGGAATTAGTCTGCGGTGTCAGTTTTCTGGCGGGACAAACAGAGTGGCGGCCATTTGGGGCAAATCCCGGTTCTTCGCTTCTGTTTTCGGCGCAATCTGCCTGATTTCCTTCCCCTGCCGCTCGGCTCTGGCGGAAGCCGCCCCGTCCGGCCGGCAAAACGATGCGGCGCTGATGCTGCATGTCGAGTCCCGCGAGGTTGTGCTGGACGTGGTGGCGCGCGATCGCCACAACCTGCCGATCGCGGATATGGCCCCCGGAGATTTCCAGGTCTACGAGCTTCCCAAACATGGCGCCAGAATCCCCCTTCGCATCCTGTCCCTTCGCGCTGTCGACCCGCAGAACAAGACTCAGCAGGAAGATGCGACGGGCGGCTTTCGCGTGAGTTCGGGAGCAGTCTGCGCGCTTGACTCTGTGCTTCATTACGAGATCGCCATACCGGCATCCTCAGAACCCGGCTTTCATGACATCCTTGTAAAAACCACCCGCCCCCATGTCGATCTCACGTTTCGCCGTCAGTACTATGTCGGCTTCACCACAACCACGGTGACGCCGAAAGACCTGAAGCGGCTTGTTACACCCACGGCGCTGAAAGAAGCAGCCTGCTATCACCCGCTTGCACCTCCGACTCTCGCCGTGACCGCCAGAGTGATCGGCGCTGCCGGTGGAAACACCACGCGTTACGCGGCCGTCATCGAGCCGGAGTCCCTGGGCAACCTCGGAATCGGCGGCGCCGTTCCGCGCATTCAGCTCGATTTCGGCATGTGCATCTTCGACGCTGAAGGAGAGGTGGTCGATTACCTCCACTCCACCGTGGACCACCAACTGAACGCGGCCGACATCGCGCGCCTGCCAAACCGCGGATATGTAAATCTGCTCGAAATTCCAGGAGCCGAGCCGCCCGCACTGGCGCGTCTGGCCGTGCTGGATCGCAACACCGGCAATCTCGGCGTCGTGGACGTCGCGCGGCCCCTCTCGATCGAGACGCAAACGGAAGGCGCGAAAAAGAAACCGCGTCTTGTCGGCGACATTCGCGCTTTCGGCTCCGTGACACCCGGCGAAGGCGCTTTTTGCGGTGATGTCTACGAACTCCCGGAAGGGACGGCATTCCTTTCCGGCCTCGAAAAAGTCGATCCGGTCGGCTCGCTCTACACCAGCGCGCTCGACGTTCCCAACCAGGACATTACGCGCATGGGCGGCATTCCCGGCATCACCCACAGCAGTCTTTGGTTCGGGATCGATTATTACGGCAAGTTCTACGTTTCCAGTCCGGGCGAATACTTTTTCGAACTCCAGTCCGACGACGGTTCACGCCTCGAAATCGACAATCGCGTTCTCATCGACCTGGATGGAATTCACCCTGTCGAGAAGCAGAGTGCCACTACCGTGCTTTCCGCAGGATGGCATTCGATCCATGTACCCTACTTTCAGGGACCCCCGACTTCGCTGGCACTCGTCCTGCTGATCAGACCGCCCGGCGAATCCATACGCCCATTCAACCTCAACGAGTTCGTTCCCCCGGCAACAAAACCGTGAGGGCCCCTGAGTCGCAGAGCGCCGTGCGGAGCACCGCCGGCTCCGCTGATATTCGACAGCCAGATCTTCTTCCGCGGTTGGCGCGGTTCCGGACCGGCGATTCGGATCGGTCATCGCAGCTTCGCGGACTCGGCCCTGGCTTGTTTCAGGATGGGGATATCCGGGTCGGCGTCTTTCCACAGGGAGAGGAAATCCCGATAAGCAACCCGTGCCTTGGCGGTCTCGCCCTGCATCGCGAAGGCGCGGGCGATTTGCAGATGCGCCATGGCGCCGATCGGCAAGTTCAGGACAATTCCCGGGTGATCCAGTATCTTCTGGAATTCCGCCGCGGCTTCACTGCCTTTGCGCGCCATCAGATAGGCCTGGCCACGGAGATAGACGGGAAACATCGTGTTGCTTCCGTCGGCAAACCCAAGCTCGTACGGAGACGCACTCTCCAGGATTTCCAGGGCCTTCGCGGCGTCGGAATGATTGAGCGCCAATTGCGCCCTTGCCGAAGGCAGATAGTTCGTCTGCACCAGAGTGCTGTCCGGAAATCGCCTGGCCAGATCCACGGCGAGCGACCGGGCGGTCGTCTCGTCATGCGCCATGGCAAGAGCGACCGCTCCCACTCCTTCGACGTCCCGTCCCCTGGTTCGCGCAAGCGCCTCCCTTGCCTGTTTTTTCGATAGCTCGCGATCGCCAAGGAGAGCCTCGGATTCGGCGGCAATCTCTTGCAAGAGCCCGCCGGATTCCTCCTGCTCTTGTTGCCGGGCCGACGAAACCACCCTGCGCATCAGCTCGCGGGACTCCCGCAGCCGTCCGTAGTATGCCGCGGTCTGTGCCTCGATACCCGAAAACTCGAAGTCCCACATGTCCTGGGAGGCATTCGCGATTTGCGCCATCTCCGATTTGTCGTTTTGCAGGAAGGCGAGAGCATACCGGTATTCCTCCAGGTGCAAACAATCGCCGACCGGTGCTGCGGCGTCCTTCAACTGCGCGCGGGCCTCGGCAAGGCGATTCAAGCGGATCAGGGAGCCCAGCACAGCCCCGTCACTGAGGCAGTCTCCGGGGAGAAGACGCAGGCTCTCCGCCGCTTCGTTCCTCGCGTCTTCATACTCTCCCATACTCGAGAGAATTCCGGCCAGGTTCAGGTGCGCAATATCGTCGCGTGGATAAAGCTGCGTCCACAGTTCGTAGACCTGCCGTGCCTTCTCCCAGTCGCCCGTGACCGAATCGTGATAATGCGATTCGATGTAGAGCTTTTCACGGTCGCTTACGTGGTCGCGAAGCTCATAGGCCCTGGTGTAGTTCTTTACGCTTTCCTGTTCGGAATATCTGGTGTATGCGAGACCGAGAGAAGCATAGGCCATGGCGAAATTCGGATCGAGAGCGATGGCGCGCTGAAGGAGCTGGATCCCTCCGGCCGGGTCGTCCTTGTCGATCAATGTGGTGCGTCCCAGGCTGTACGCATGAAGCGCTTCCAGCGAGGATGTGGTGACCTGATCGAGTGGCGCATTGTACTTTCGTACGGTTCCCATCGATTCACCGAGCCTTCGCCGCAGGCGCGATGCCGATTGGGCCAGGACCCTCAGCACATCTTCTTTTGTTGCCGCGGTCGCTTGCTCCTCGGCCAGGGAATCGCCGGTCCTGCAGTTGATCGCTCTCAGGCCCAGCACATACTGGTTGCCCAGCCTGGCAATGGAGCCATTCAGCACCGCGGTGCTTCCCGTCCGCAGGCAAAGCTGCTGGGCAAGATCGGGGGTGAGCCGCGCGTCCGCAGGACGCCCCATCAGCCGGAGCGTCTGCTTCACCGTCGCCTCCGAGACCAGGCTGAGGAACGGAGACTGTTCGAGCTGTACGGCCAGGCCCTGGCGGATCGTGCCATCGAACACCGGGTCGCCCGTGGTGTTTTCGAAGTCCGCCAGCACCACCGTATCCTTGTCCGTCAACATTCTTCGTGAACTGCGCAACGTGAGCCACCACCAGGCCGAAGCGGCGAGGGCAGCCACAATCACCCCCGCGGCAACGATCGGCAGCCACTTGCCGTGCGCCTTCTTTTCCGCCTCCGTTGGAGCCGGCGCGGTTGGCAATGCGCCATTCCCCTGCGCCTTTTCAAAGGCCGGCGCGACCGGGTAAATGAAGCGGTAGCCCCGGCGAGGCAATGTTTCCACGTACCGCGGCGTGTCGGCCGAATCCCCCAGGGCCGACCGCAGCTTGGCCACAGCCACGTTCATGGCATGGTCGAAGTCTCCAAAGGAGTCGTTCGGCCAGATGCGGCGCTTCAGCTCATCGCGTGTGACAACCGCACCCGGCTGTTCCAGCAGAGCCAGAAGGATTTTCAGCGGTTGGTCCTGCAGCCGGATGCGCGTTCCCGCTTTGCGCAGTTCGCCGGAACGCCCATCCAGCTCGAAGACTCCGAAACGCGTCGAGGAGTTTGAAGTGTGCTCTTCCATGTGCACCTGGAGTACGGTCGGGACGCGGACGAGAACCCGACCTGAGCCCAGAGACATCCAGAATAGACGAAAACCGTGCGCCAAAGTCTCCGTCCGTCACAGAAGATTTTCCAGCCTAAATCTTTTTTTGTCAGTCGATTAGCCGTTGACACGAGCAAGGCACAGAGGAGACGCGAAGTGAATTGAGAAGACCGCCCTGCCTGCCCGAAGCTTTGCCCCAGCCAGTGACAGGCTGAGGTCCCATTTTGGGTTTGCGAATGCTTTGGGCAGGAAGTGCCGGGCTGCTTCTCGCCGCCGCGTCGACCTCGCAACTGGGCGCACAGGTCCGGCGCCCTCGACCGCCGGATTTGCGCTTGCCCTTCGATCTGGTGTCCAGCTTCGAGATCGTGATCAAGGGACGGATCGGTGAGCTGGACGGCCTGAAGTTCATTGTCGACACCGGCTCATCTTGCAGCGTACTCGACCGTAGAATTGCCGACCGGCTGGGACTGGTCCGCCGGCCGGGAAAGGTGTTCAATTTCGACCGCGACCTGGCCGTCGATTGGGCCGACGTTCCGGAGGTCCGGATTGGCCCCATTCGCGTCGCGCGCATCGGCATGATGGTGACGAGACTCGCCGATATCTCCGAATTCGCGGAAAACGCCGACGGCGTCCTGGGGATGGACGTTTTGGGTCGCGCCCAAAAACTGGACATCGACTACGAGCGAAGAACCATCTCCTTTGCAATCGATGAGGGGATTGGAAGTGCGCCTTCCGCCACAAACCCATTTATCGTTCCGGTGGCCATCCAGGGAGTTCGCATGCACTTGCTCGTCGATACGGGATTACAGTATCTGGTGTTGTACAGGGATCGTCTCCGGGTTGCCGTCCCGAATCTCCGGATCGTAGGCGAACCCCGGAACGCCGCCATTGGACACCTGCAAGTCACGCAGGTTCATTTGCCCGGGGTGCAAATCTTCGGCCCGGAAGCGGTGACTCCGGTCCTTCTGATTGAAGAGCGCGGCAAACCCGGCCTCGCCCGGCTGGACGGCTACCTGGGCCCGGCCTCGCTTCACGCCCGTCGCATCGAGATGGATTTTGGCGCAAGGACTTTGCGCTGGCAGTAGGTAATCTCGCATGTGCGGGCGGAAGGGTCGAAGCGGGCTCTCGCTTATAGCCGCTCGAAGATCCCGGCCGCGCCCATTCCGCCTCCCACGCACATGGTCACCATGCCGTAGCGCACATGGCGGCGGCTCATCTCGTGCAGCAATGTCGCCGTGAGCTTGGCGCCGGTGCAGCCCAGCGGGTGCCCGAGCGCGATAGCCCCGCCGTTGACGTTGACGCGCTCCGGATCGAGGCCGAGGGAACGGATCACCGCCAGCGACTGCGCCGCGAAGGCCTCGTTCAGCTCGATGAGGCCGATCTGATCGGCCTTGAGACCTGCCTTGGCGAGAGCCCTGGGAACCGCTGTCACCGGGCCGAGGCCCATTTCCTCGGGCAGGCAGCCGGTGACGGCATAGGAAACCAGTCGCGCGATGGGAGCGATCCCCAGGGCTTCGGCGCGATCCGACTCCATCAGAACCAAAGCCGCAGCGCCGTCGGAAGTTTGCGAAGCATTCCCGGCGGTCACTGTCCCTTGCGCATGAAATGCGGGCTTGAGTTTGGCGAGCGCTTCGGCGGAGGTGTCGGCGCGCGGGCCTTCGTCTGCCGAGAAAAGCGTGTCCGCCGCGCCGGAGCTGCTTTTGGTCTCCGGCCGCCGGGCTCCATTCGGGCCCGGGATAGCGCCAGCGACGTTTACCGGCACAAGCTCATCCGTGAACCTGCCGGCAGCCTGCGCGGCAAGCGCTTTCCGGTGACTCGAGAGTGCGAAGGCGTCCTGGTCCTCGCGCGAGACGTTGTGGCTCCGCGCCACGCGTTCGGCGGTGAGGCCCATGGTCAGCAGCGATGCCGGATAGTGCTCGGCGAGCCACGGGTTGGGGCTGGGCTTGAGGCCTCCGAACGGCAGCAGGCTCATCGATTCCGCCCCTCCGGCTACCACGACCTTGCATCCGCCGGAGCGGATGCGCTGGTCGGCCATCGCGATCGCTTCAAGGCCCGAAGCGCAGAGCCGGTTGACGGTAGCCCCGGGGATCTCGACCGGAAGGCCCGCGCGCAGTACCGTCCAGCGAGCGACATCCCATCCCTGTTCGCCTTCGGGCTGCGCGCAGCCCAGGACCACGTCGTCGATCTCTCTCTTGTCGAGTTGCGGAACCCGATTCAGGGCTTCGCTTACGGCCAGCGCGGCGAGGTCGTCGGGGCGAGTGGTGGAGAGGGCGCCTTTGGGCGCGCGGCCCACGGGCGTGCGGACAGCGGCGACGAGAACGGATTCGGGCATGGGGAAGGCTCCTTTAAGGCGTTGTTCGAACGCGCGGGTTTCGCCCTCGCAACGCCGATTCGTAGTTGAAAAGCTCAACCGTGCCGGGGCGGCGACAGCTCGAAGACGATTCCCAAGGCTCTGGCCGCCTTTTCCAGGTTTGCATCCCGCGTCCAGAGCCGGGTTCCCGGCGTCAACAGGCAGGAAGCAAGCAGGTGCGCGCCGGTGAGACCGATGCCTTTTGCGAAAAGCGAATGAGCCTCAATCATATTGCGGACCTCGTCCAGTTGCGCCACTCTCACTTCGCGAAGGGCGTCAAGCTCGGCAAGCCTGTTCTTTCGATTCCGAAGCGACCCCAAAGCGATCTCGGCGACGATAAACGGATGCATGACGATTAGACCGAGATTCAGGCGCCGCTCCATCTCCCTGAGGCCGGCGCGAAGGTGATCGATCCAGATCGAGCTGTCGGCCAGAATCATTGCGAGTGGACCCGGACGCGCTTGATCTCTTCGAGGTCGGGCTCCGTGCCGCCGACCGCAGCCAGTCTGCGGGACGCCTCAAGATGAATCAGCGCTTTCAATGCGTCACGCAGCAGAGCCGTCCGCTCCGCGACGCCCGTCAGCTCCTGGGCCTTGCGCAGCAAATCATCGTCGAGCGCCACGGTGGCTCTCATTCTTTCTGCCCCTCCACGCTTCGATTCTATCACCAATTGGTGAAAATCGAGGTGATCGATGCGGATTCATTTGGCTGTCTCTACCAGCGTCCAGCCACCCTTGCTGAAGTAGTGATAGACGGTTCGATGCTCGATGACGGAATCGGCAATGCAATCGTGATCGAGCCGGGGCGGACGTGGTTCCATTCCGACTTGCTTCTCCCGCACCTGTTCGGGCGATGCGGGATCGATGCCCCAGTTGAATCCCAGGTCGCCGGCAGCGTCGCTGGTTTGGAGGCGCCTGGTCTCAGGCGCCCCGGCCAGCACGGCTGGGCTTTCCGGGGCGCCGGAAAAGAACACCAGCAGCGAGACGGTTCCCGCATGGGAGCAGAGCACGGCCCAATCCGACGAGCCGGACCGCTCGAAGCTGCCGTGAATCACATTTTCGGGGTGATGCGCCTCGTAGGTCTGCGGAATGAGGCAGCCGCGGCGATCGAGCTCGTCCTGTACCGCGGCGGGCAGCTCCGGAAACGAGATGGCGGGAAGGTGCCGGATGAGATAAGGGGTCACGTGGCCGTCGACCGTGACATGACCGGATTCATCGAGCTGCGTTGCCTTGAAGGCGCCGGGTTGCGAGTTTTGCGCAGCGGCCGGGGCCGTTGCCGCAAGGACCATTGCGATCGCAAAGATCGTGCCAGTCTTCATCGCGGCTAATTCCGCAGCGGCCTGCCCGTCTTGAGCGTGTAGGCGATGCGCTCCTGCGTCTTGCGCTCGCCGCAGAGCGAGAGGAAGGCTTCGCGCTCAAGATCGAGCACTTGCTGTTCGCTCACCATTGTGCCGGGCGTGACGCGTCCGCCGCAAAGAACATACGCTATCCAGCGGGCGACCTTCTGGTCGTGCTCCGAGGCATAGCCGGCTTCGCCCATAAGGAATACGCCGGTTTCAAGCGCCGCCAGAGCGGCCGTGCCCGGCGCGGGAATGCGAATGCGCGGCTGCGGCGCAACATACCCGATCCCGGCGAGTGCCGTGGCCTGGGCTTTCGCGTCGAGCACCAGGCGCTCGCGGTTGAAGGAGATCCGATCGGAGGGCGCAAAGAGGCCGAGGGAACGCGCTTCGGCCGCCGAAGTGGAAACCTTCGCCAGAGCAATCGTTTCGAAGTTGCGCCGCAGTGCCGTGGCCAGCTCGGCCGATTGCGCGAATCGCGAGGGCGGATCCCTGGGATCGGGCGGCGCGAGGGCCGTGGCGGCATCGATGGAGCGAAGCAGCATCTCTTTCGTGCCGCCGCCGGCGGGAATAACGCCGATGCCGGCTTCCACCAGGCCGATGTAGGTTTCGGCGTGCGGCTGGCGGCGCGCGGCGTGCAGGCAGACTTCAGCGCCGCCGCCGAGCGCCATGCCGAATGGCGCCACGACCACCGGCCGCGGGCAGAACTTGATCGCAGTGGTCATCTGCTGGAAGCCGCGGATCGCCAGCTCGACCTCGTCCCAGTCGCCTTCCTGCGCGGCCAGAAGCAGTTGCAGGATGTTGGCGCCGACGGAGAAGTTGTCGCGGTCGCCGCAGACGACGAATCCGGCAAAATCGCGCACGGCATCGGAAGAAGGATGAAGCACCGAAGAAACCAGCGCCACCACATCGCCTCCGATCGCGTTCTTGAGCGAGTGCAGCTCGATGCAGCCGATGCCGTCGCCGAGATCCACCAGAGAAGCGCCGGAGTTGCCGCGAACCACGCCGCGCGAGCGGCGGAAATCGGCGACGCGCGCGTGGCCGGGAATCGGATGGATCGGTTCCATCGTGCCGCTCGCCGGCTGGTAGCAGGCGCGGCCGTCCGATGCGTACCAGGAACCGTGGCCCGCAGCCAGCATGGCTTCGACGCGCGGGCTCACCGGCAGCTTCATCGCCTTCATGCGCGCGACACTCGACGCAACTCCGGCCGCATCCCACATCTCGAATGGACCCAGCTCCCAGTTGAAGCCGGCGCGCGTGGCGCGGTCGATAGAAGGCGCGTCGTCGGCCGCGTCGCCGATGCGATCGGCGGCGAAGTTCCATAGCGAGGCGAGAAAAGGCCAGAGAAACGCGGCTGCCTTGTCTTTCTTCGGGTCGCCCTGCAGCAGCAGACGCAATCGCTCCGGCAGCGAGGCGGCGTTTTTCGCCATCTCCAGCGAGGGCAGCGAGGGCTTTTGCGAAGGACGATATTCGAACGTGCCAGGGTCGAGAACCATCCGCTCGTCCTTGCCGTCGGATCCGCCGCGCACTTTCTTGTAGAACCCCTGACCCGTCTTGTCGCCCAGCCATCCCCGCCGCACGATCTCGTTCAGCGTTTCAACGAACTTGCCTTGCGGCGCGCCTTCGGGAAAATTCGCCGCCACGTGCGCCAGCACGTCGATGCCGACGAGGTCCGCAAGGCGGAAAGTGCCGGTGCGGGGAAAACCGATCGCCGGGCCGGTGAGCGCGTCGATTTCCTCGATCGTCAGGCCCTGCTCCAGCATGAGTTCCGCGGCCCGAAACGTAACCACGACGCCGATGCGGTTGGCGATGAAGTTGGGCGTGTCGTGGGAGTAGACGACTTCCTTGCCGAGAATGCGGTCGGCGAAGGCCCTGAACGAGGCCGCCAGCGCCGGATCGGTTTCGGCCGTCGGGATCACTTCAAGCAGCCGCATGTAGCGCGGAGGGTTGAAGAAGTGCGTGCCGAAAAAGCGCTTGCGCCATTCGCCCAGTCCCGCGGCGATCTGCGCGATGGGCAAACCGGAAGTGTTGGTGGTGAGCACGGCGCCGGATCCAAGGTGCGGCATGACGCGGGCAAGGAGCGCTGTCTTGATGGCGAGACTTTCGGCAACCGCCTCAATCACCCAGTCGCATCCGGACAGTTTGGGCAGATCGTCTTCGAAGTTCCCGGAATCGATGAGTGCCCCCGCCGAAGGTTCCATCAGCGCAGCGGGCTTGGCCTTGCCGAGCGCATCGACGGCGGCGATGGCGAGGCGGCTGCGCCTGGCGCCTTCGCCTTCCGGAACCAGGTCGAGCAGCAGCGTGGGGATTCCGGCGTTGGCCAGGTGCGCGGCGATGCGCGAACCCATGGTTCCCGCGCCCAGCACCGCAGCGCGGCGCACCAGCAGTGGCTGAACGGCGGAAGAATCGGCGGAAGTTGCGGCCGGATCGGTCGCGCTCATCGAGGTCTCCGTGCGCCCGCTGAAACGCGAAGAATCCGCGCGCGCAAACGCTGGCAGGATATGGAAGCAGACGGGGCGAGGTCAAGGATGGGGCAACCGGGGCAGACGGATTGACTGAAGGATCACCCTCCCCGACCGAACCACCGCATCCACGCGCGAAAAATTCGCGAGATCGCTGGCCGGATCGGCGTCGAGAACCGTCAGGTCGGCCAGCTTGCCCAGCGTCACGGTTCCCTTCTGCGCGGAGACGCCCAGCTTGGCCGCGGGGTTCGTGGTGAGCATCGCCAGCACATCGGTTGCCGTCAGTCCGCACTTGCCCAGCGCCTCGAATTCGCCTTCGGTCGAGTAGTCGGTCATGTAGCCGACGTCGGTGCCGAAGATCAGCGTGCCGCCCAGATCGTGGAATTCGCGCACTTCGGCATAGATCGGATCCATGTAATGCGGGTCCGGAGTCACCGTGGTCGTGAACATCTTCAGCGTCGGAATCATGGCCATGTTGTTGTGCACGATCGTGGCCAGCAGTCCCTGGCCGATGCCCTGCGTATCGTCGGCGGCGTGGGCCAGCACGTCGACGCCGCTCTCCATGGCAACGCGCACGCCGGCCAGATTCGAGGGATGCGCGAAAACCAGCTTTCCATTCAGGTGCGCGGTCTCCACGGCGGCTTTCGCAACCGCAAGCGGCATGGGCAGCACGCGGCCGTGCGCCACCCACGAGCCGGTGAAGAGCTTGATCACGTCGGAGCCGGCGGCGATATTGCGACGGACGTCGTTCTGCGCCGCGGCAGGCGTCGCCGGCTGCAGCATCAGCGCGCGAATCCACGTCGGCGTTGTGTCGTGCAGATAGAAGGGGATTCCGTGCGGCGGATAGAGCGGCGGCCCGGCCGTGTAGATGAACGGCCCGTTCAATTCGGCGGATTCGACGCGCCGGCGAATGGCGAGCGTGTCGGCGGGATTCGAGCCCAGATCGACGACCGTGGTGAAACCCCGGCTCAGGAACATGTCGGCGAGCTGGGCGTTGAGTGTGGCGGCCGATTTGAACTCCGCGCCGGACCACCTGGGCTCGGTGAAGTGGACGTGCGCGTTCCAGAATCCGGCGGTGACCACGCAGCCATTACAAGGTAGCTGCGTCGTGCCGGCGGGAATCTCGATCTGCTTGCCCACGGCGGCGATCAGGCCGTTGCGGATAAGGATGGAGCCGTCGTCGATTGGAGGATCGGAAGGCGAAATGTAGATACGCGCGTGCTCAATCGCCAGAGTGCCTTCGGCCAGCCTGAGCGGCGGATGGGCCACACGGCGTGGATAGAACTCCATCACCCAGACGAAGGCGCAAAAAAGCGCCAGCAACACAACCACAGCCGACAGAAGCCGAACTACCCAGCGGCGCATCGATTCTCCTCACCGAAGACGATACGCGATGGAGCGGTGCCATGGTTCCGGCGCCGGGTCCCGGAGGCCGCACGGAGCGGCTCTGGCCGTTTCTTGCAGGAAGAGCCACCGGCTCTTGCGCCACCGGGGCGCAGCAAGGGTGGGACCGCTTTGGCTCGCGCAATCACCCGGCACTTGAAGATTCGATGATTCTCTCCGGAATTTGACTTGGCCGCACGTTCTTTCAATAAAGCGGTCGATACCTCTTGCGGGTTAACTCCAATTCGTCGTTGAGTATTGCATTTGTCCGGCGACGGTTTCTCCGAGGAGCGGTCCGCAAACCCTGCGGACAACCTGACACGCACCCGGCGTCTCAAACTCTCTGGAAAGAAAATCAGCCTGAACGAAGCTTCGATCGAGTCAAAGGAGCTCTCTCCGATGTACCACAGGGCCAAACTCTTCGTGTCTATGGGTACAATCTTCTTCGCCGCATCGGCGCTGGGCCTGCAGACTTCTGCCGATCAGAGCCGTGCCGGAACGCCCGGCAAGAAGATCGTAGCTTACGTATACGTTTCCCATACTCCCGCAAACAGCAGCACCAACGCGATCGCCGCCTTTGCGGCAGGCGAGAACGGCAGGCTCACTCCGCTGACCGGCTCTCCATTTCAGGAGGACGTATCGTACATGGCGGTGACGCAATCCTGGCTGTTTGCTGCCGACCGCGAGAAACCTTCGATCGATGCCTACCGCATCGAATCCGAGGGCTCTCTGGAATTCTCGACGGCCACCGACTACTCAAGATACAACGGCAACGACTGCGGCGGCGCCGGACCGCTCTTTGTCGACCATTCCGGCCATTGGCTGTATGCGCTGGAATACGATGCAAACGACTGCGCGAATAATATCTACGCGTCGTTCCGGATCGATAAGTCCGGCGGCAGCCTGATGTATCTCGGTCAGGTTAACGTGGGCGCGCCATCCTTCGGCGCCCCCTACCTGGCTCCGGCGTTCATCGGCGACAACATTTATGCCTATACGGCCACCAACAGCGATTCCATGTACTTTGAAACCACCGGGCTGATGCGGACCTCCAGCGGTCTGCTGACATACAATCCCGACTTCCATATCGACTTCCCGGCTCCTCCTGCCGGGGCGCGCGTCTACATCCCGCAGCAGGCCGCCGCCGACACGACAAATCATGTGGCCTTCACGCTGCAACCCGCCAATCCCCCCGGCCTCAATGCCGGCCCCCCGCAAGTCGGGTCGTTTACCGCCAATGCCGAGGGAGCACTCACAACAACCAACACCAGCGCGGATATGCCCAGGTCGAAGGTCACATTCGCCAACGACCTGAAAATGTCTCCGTCGGGCAAACTGCTGGCCGTGGCAGGCCAGGGAGGATTGCAGGTCTTTCATTTCAACGGGGCGAATCCGCCGACGCATTATACGGGCCTGCTCACTACCGAAACCATCGCACAGATGTTCTGGGACGATGACAACCACCTCTATGCCATTACGCAATCCGGTGCGAAATCGGCGCCGGGCAAGCTGTTCGTATTCACCATAACTCCGACGAGTTACCGGCAGGCTCCGGGGTCGCCCTATACCATTGACAATCCGGCAGCGATCATCGTTCGTCAGGACCTGCGCCGTAACTGAATGCGGAACAACCGGCCGAAAGCCAGACTCCCCATTCGGCCTGAACGGAAATTTCAGGACGAAGGCTAAAAAGCGAAAAATCGATATCTCACTCGAGGAGTACTCATAAAAATAAGCCTGCATTCGGTTCTGGAGGTGAAGCAGGCGTCTGGCTCACCGCACTCCATCTCCAGCCCGCAAAACCTCGTCGTCCATTCGCTGGCTCCGGCTTCGAAATAGGCGCTCGTCGGGAGATCGACAAGCGGGCCGCCTTCGGGCGGCCGGTTCAGTCTTATGCTCCCGTGGCGATCGGACACCGGGCGCCCGGTTTGACTCGCCTCGTTCCAGCCAAATAGCTTAAAGAGTGCGGAGTTGCAGCCTTTACGGCAATTCCCGAGCTGCTGTGGCCGCTCGGAGTCTGTATAGGGTCGCCGCTCCTTCGGGGTCGCGTCGACCTGAGCGCGGCGGCTTCGGGATACAGTAACTCAGGAATTGCGATAGGGCTCGCCCACCGAGGAGAATTCATGCCCATACGATTGCGCGCCGCGGCGATTCTGCTGGCTGCATCCACATTTCCCGCCTTCGGCGCACGCGGCCAGGACCTGCAAAGCTTTGAGAAGCGCATCACCACCAAAGTGCTGCCCAACGGAGTAACGCTGATCCTGTGCGAGCGCCCTGAGGCGCCGGTTTTCAGCTACTCGACGTTTATCGACGCGGGCGACGTGAACGACCCCTCCGGCGAGAGCGGGCTGGCGCACATGTTCGAGCACCTGGCGTTCAAGGGAACCACGGAAATCGGCACCAAAGACTGGCCGGACGAGAAAGTGGCGCTCGAAAAAGTGGAGCAGGCCAACAACGCCTACGAGGCCGAGTATCTTAAGCGCGTGGGCCGCGATCCGCAAAAGCTCGCCGAGCTCCAGAAAGCGTTCCAGCAGGCGCAGGCCGACGCGGAGCAGTACGTCATCCCCAATCAGTTCACCGAAGTGGCCGAGCGCAACGGCGCCGAGGGGCTGAATGCCTTTACCGCGCTCGACGAGACGGTCTATTTCTGGTCGATGCCGGAGAACCGGCTGGAGCTGTGGGCATGGCTGGAGAGCGGACGGCTCGCCGACGTGGTGCCGCGCGAGTTCTACAAGGAACGCAACGTGGTGGTCGAAGAGCGGCGCATGCGCACCGACTCGAACCCCCAGGGCCGGCTCTTCGAGCAGTTTCTGGCCACCGCCTATGTCGCGCACAACTATGGGCGCAGCGCCATAGGCTGGCCGAGCGAAGTCAGCCAGATCAACGCGACCGAAGCCATGGCGTTTCACAAGAAGTACTACGCGGGCTCCGACATCGTGATCGCGATTGTGGGCGACGTGAATGCGCAGCGCGATCTGCCCATGCTGGAGAAGTATTTCGACAGGATTCCCGCCGGCCCCAAGCCGGAGGATATGACGACGGTCGAGCCGAAGCAGTTTGCCGAGAAGACAGTTGCGATTCCCGACAACTCGCAGCCGATTTACGTCGAGGGCTATCACCGGCCCGACTATCGCGATCCCGACAACTTTGTCTACGACGCGATTCAGGACATTCTTTCCAACGGCCGCGTCTCGCGGCTCTATCGCAGCATGGTGCGGGATCAGCAGATCGCCGCCGACGTGGAGAGCGCCAGCCCCTACCCCGGCGACAAGTATCCGGGGTTGTTCGTCTTCTATGCCATTCCGCTGCCCGGCCACATGCCGAAGGAGATGGCCGACGCCATCCACAAGGAGATCGAAAAGCTGAAGACAGCCGACGTGACCGACGAAGAGCTGGCCATGTACAAGACGCGCACGCGCGCCGACCTGCTGCGCGGCCTGGCCGACGATCAGGGCCTGGCCAACCAGCTTGCCGAGTACCAGACGCGTTACGGCGACTGGCGAGAGCTCTTTCTGCAGCTTGACAAGGTGGACAAGGTGACGAAGGCCGACATCCGCCGCGTGGCGAACCAGGTGTTTGTTCCCGCCAACCGCACCGAGGCGTGGATCGAGACCCGGACCGAATCGGCCAGCGCGCCGAAACAAGGAGGCGCGCAATGAGATGGCTTCTGGAAATGGATTTTCCCTGGCTCTCTTCAACGCCACCGATTCCGGGAGTGCCCCATCCCTTTTCAGCACCACCGATTCGGGGGTTGCCCCACCCTTTTCCGTCCGCCGCGGCGGACGAAAAGGGTGGGATCGCAATCCTCGACGCTGTTCCCGGCTTTGTAACAGGGCACGACTTTAGTCGTGCCGAAGCGCGCCCTTCTCAATCCGGGGCTTTAGCCCCTGCGAAATCCGGACGCCTCGCCCTCGCGACCATCCTTTGCACTTTCGCGCTCGCACCCGTTTGCGCTCTCGGTCAGCAGAACAAGCCATGGGAGAAGATCCCCATTCCGCCGCTCCACGAGTTCAAGCCGCATCAGCCCACGCGCATTGAGCTCAAAAACGGGATCGTGCTCTTCCTGCAGGAGGATCACGAGCTGCCGTTCATCAACGGATCGGTGCTGATTCCCGGCGGAGCGCGCGACGAACTGGCCGCCAAAGCCGGCCTGGTCGATCTCTACTCGATGGCCTGGCGCACCAGCGGCACCGAAAAGATGGACGGCGACGCGATGGACGACCTGCTCGAAGGCAAGGCCGCGCACGTTGAAACGGCAGGCGATGAGGACTCGACCGCGCTCTCGTGGGATTCGCTGAAAGGCGATTCGGACCAGGTCTTCGCGTTGGCCATGGACCTGCTCTTCCATCCCAGGTTCAGCGAGCAAAAGCTGCGCCTGGCGCAGGAGCAGGAAGCCACGGGCATCGTTCGCCGCAACGACGACGAAAGCGAGGTCGCCGAGCGCGAGGCGGCGAAGCTGGTTTACGGAGCCGACAGTCCTTACACGCGGCAGCCGGAGCTGAGCACGATTGCCAAAGTGACGGTCGCCGACCTCCAGGCGTGGCACGACCGCACGCTCCGCGGCAAGCTGATTGTCGGCGTCAGCGGCGACTTCGATCCTGCGGCGATGGAGGCCAAACTGCGCGCGGCTTTCGGGAACCTGCCGCCGGCCGAACCCACGCCCGCGCGGCATGAGACCTTCCATAACCCGGCGCGCAGCCTTTCTTTTATCGAAAAGGAAGACGTGAACCAGTCCCACGTCGAGATCGTGGGACTGGGCACCGACCGGCGTAATCCCGACGTGCCCACGCTGGCCGTGATGAACGATATCCTCGGCGGCGGATTTGCCAGCCGCCTGTTTCAGAAGGTGCGCACCGAGCTGGGTCTCGCCTATGCAGTGGGCGGCGGCTACGGGTTCGAGTACGACCATCCGGCGACGTTTCGCGTCGCGGTGCTGACCAAGAGCGCGAGCACGGTGGAAGCGACGAAAGCGACGATGGGCGAAATCTCGGGCCTGATCGCAAGGCCGGTGACCGATGCCGAGGTCGCGCGCGCCAAGGACGATATTCTCAACTCGTTCCTCTTCCGCTACGACACGCGCGAAAAAGTGCTGCGCGAGCGCGAGAGGCTCGAGTTCTACGGTTATCCCGCCGATTACCTCGAAACCTACAAGGACGCGCTCGAAAAAGTCACCGCGGCCGATGTGAATGCGGCGGTGAAGAAGTACATCCATCCCGACGAGCTGGCCGTGCTGGTGGTGGGCAACCAGGCGGAGATCAAGCCGCCGCTCAGCGAACTGGACATGGGCGAGGTGCACAACATCGACATCGCCATTCCGCAGCCGGGACCCGCCGGGGGCCAGCCAGGCGCGGCGGAGAAGAACCCGTGAACGAGGTACGGGAGGGCGGCGCGACGCACCGGCCGCATCAAGGATCGAGGCTCGCTATCGTGATCCTGGCCGCGGGCAAAGGCACGCGACTCAGGTCGCGGCGCGCCAAGGCGCTGCACGAGGTCGGCGGAAAGACGCTGCTGGCGCATGTGATCGCATCGGCGGAGAAGATTGTCGCGCCTGCCGACATCTACGCCGTGGTCGGTCACCAGGCGGACCGGGTTCGCGCGGCGGTTGCACACACAGGCATCTCCTTTGTCGAGCAGGCGGAGCAGCGCGGCACGGGTCACGCCGTGGAAGCCGCGAAAGATGCGATCGCCGGCTATGAAAACATAATCGTGCTCTCGGGCGACGCCCCGCTGGTCAGTTCACAAACCATCGAAGAGCTGTGGCAATTCCACCAGGCTCAGGGCGCGGCCATGACGCTCACCTCGGCCGAACCGGAGGAGCCGACGGGCTACGGCCGGATCGTGCGCGGATCGCCCGATTCGCACGAGGTGACAGCCATCGTCGAGCAAAAGATGCTCGCACCCGGACAGCACGCGATTCGCGAAGTGAACATGGGCATGTATGCGTTCAGGACCGCGGCGCTCCTCCGGCATCTGGGCAGGCTCGCGCCCGACAATCCGCATGCCGAGCTCTATCTCACCGACATGGCCCATGTGCTCAGTGCCGCCGGCGAGCGCGTGGTGGCCTTCAGGACGGATGACGCTTCGGAATTGCTCGGTGCGAATACGATTGCCGAATTGGTGGCTCTCGATGCCAGGCTGCGCACGGCCACGGCGCGCCGCCTGATGGACTCCGGCGTTACGATCTTCCGGCCGGAGACGTGCGTGATCGACAGTGAGGTCGAGGTCGGCCCGGATACGGTGATCGATCCGTTTGTCCAACTGCTGGGGCACACGCGCGTCGGATCGGACTGCCGCATCCGCTCCTACACCGTGATCGAGAACTGCACGCTGGGTAACGGCGTGATCGTTCGCCAAAGCTGCGTGCTGGCCGAAAGCACGGTGGCCGACGGCGCGGACATCGGACCCTTCGCGCGCTTCCGGCCGGGCTGCGAGATCGGCGAGATGGTGCACGTCGGCAACTTTGTCGAAGTGAAGAAGTCGAAACTGGCCAAAGGCGTAAAGGCCGGTCACCTGGCTTACCTGGGCGACTCCGAAATCGGCGCGGCGACCAACATCGGCGCGGGCGTGATCACCTGCAACTACGACGGCGTGAAGAAGCACCTCACACGCATCGGCGCCGGCTCGTTTGTGGGCAGCGATTCGACGCTGGTGGCGCCGTTGACCGTGGGAGACGGGACCTACATCGGCGCGGGCTCGTGCATCACCAAAGATGTGCCGGCCGATGCCCTGGCGGTGGGCCGCGCGCGGCAAGTCACGAAGGAGGGCTGGGCGGCGGCGCGAAGGGCGAAGCATCCGCCAAAGGAACAGGTTGATTCAAAGTCGCGCCGCGCCTCCTGAAGTCACCCCTGCATCACCTTTGGTTCTGCTGCTTTCGCCGCTGCCTCGACCGGTTTGGGCTCCAGGGCGAACAGGGTCGCGTCGTCGGGCAAAAAGATCTCGAAGACTGTTCCCGGCGGGCGGCCGACGGCGGCTGGCCGGCTGCGCACATGCACGATCCCGCGGCTCTTCCGGATGATCTCGTAACTCACCCACAGGCCAAGACCGGTCCCCGTCACTTCCTTGGTGGTAAAAAAGGGCTCGAAGATGCGCTGGCGGACGGTTGCGTCCATGCCGCAGCCGGTATCGGCGATGGCGAAGCGCACGCCGGCCTGCGCGGGGTTCCTCCGGTTGTGCGAGTGCCGCGCACGAACCACGAGCCGGCCGCCATCGGCCATGGCGTCGATCGAGTTGGCGACCAGGTTGGCCAGCACCTGGCGCACTTCGCCGGCAAAGCAGAACAGATCCATGGTTGCCTCGTAATCGCATTCCACCTGGATGCCGAGCGTGTTGAGCTTGCCGTTATAGAGCGTCAGCACGGAATCGATGAGCTCGCTCATGCTGGCGCGCGCCGGCAGTGTTGACTGGCGATAGAAACGCAGCGTCTGCTGCGTGATCTCGGAGATGCGCCGCGCCTCGTGCTCGGCCATGGCGACATAGCCGAGCGCCGGTTCCTCGAGAGCGCAGAAGTTGCGCATGAGGAAGAGCAGGTTGGTGATCGCCTCCAGCGGATTGTTGATCTCGTGCGCGATGGAGGCCGCCAGGCGTCCGGTGGCGGCCAGCTTTTCGGTCTTGCGCAGCGTCTCCTCGCTGCGTTTGCGCTCGCTCGCGTCGAGAACGATCACGCCCACCCATCGCACCTCCTGGGGACCGGTCCGAACCGGGTAGGCGCTCGTCAGCCACGTCCATGGGCGATGCGAGTCGATCGGGCGGCCCGTCAATTCCAGATCGCGCACCGCCGCCTCGTCGGCAAAGACGCGCAGCACCGTCTCCTCGAGCTGCTGTGCCACGGGCTGCGGCAGCACCTCGGACAGCGTGCTTCCCAGGTGGCGGCCGAGGGGAACGCCGGTCATGCCGGCAAAGACCTGGTTGACCCGCACAAAGCGGCAGCCTCGATCTAGGAACGCCAGGCCGATGGGCGCATTGGCCAGCATGGAGTCGAGAAGGGAAAGCGTGTCGTTGAGTCCGGAGCGCTGCTCCTCGAGTGACGCCACCATGCGGTTGAAAGCCTCGATCAGGTCGCCGATCTCGTTATGCGCCGGCACCGGCAGCGGAAAATGTCCCTGACCCTCCGGCGAGTCCATCAGCGATCGCGTGCCGCGCAACAAAAGATCGAGCGGCCGCGAGATGGAGTGCGCCATCAGCAGCACCAGCAGCGCCGAGGCCGCGATCCAGACGGCGCCGAAGATGACCGTGGCGCGCAGGATGGAGTCGAGCTGCTCGTGGTCCCATGCGCGATCGCTCTCCACCCAGGCATAACCGCGCAGCCGGCCTCCCGCATTGATGGGCGCCAAACCCTCCCAACGATCGCCGGCGAAGCGGAAGACGCGCGGCTCGCCGCGGGTGATGCGCGGAATCTGCGCGCGCTCGGCCGGGTCGAGCGAAACCTGTTCGGGCTCGCCCTGGCTGACATAAAGAACGTTGCCGGCCGGATCAGTGACCTTGACGAAGGCCACGCTGGGCGCCTCGCCCATCATGCGCACGGAGTAGCCCACCCATACAGGCCGGTCCTGCTCAAGAGCCTCCTTGATCTGCAGGGCCACCGAATTGGCCTGATGGGACAGCCGGTGCTCGGCCCGGCGGTAGACTGCGCGTGTTTGCTGGCGGATGAGAAGCGCGGCAAAGAGGACGATCGAAAGCGCCTCCACCAGCACCAGCCCGGCGAGCATTTGCCATCGAATGGATCTCGGCCACCAACGCAAGGTCAACGTTTGGCCCTCCATGTAGCATGGATGGCTTAGTGTACCTGTTTTGCTGCCAGGCCCGGCGGAATCCACTTTGCCGGGAGCGCGGCGGCGATCTGGCGGCCGTGAAACCGGCCGTTCTCGATGAAGATTTCGTTGGTGCGCGATCCGGCCACGATCACGCCGGCCAGATAAATGCCGGGCACGTTGCTCTCCAGTGTCACCGGATCGCAGACCGGCCGCTTGTCGGGCCCTTCGAATCGCACTCCGAGGTTCTCGAGAAACGTGAAGTCGGGATGGTAACCGGTCATGGCAAAGACGAAGTCGTTCCTGAGCGTGGTTCGCCCTTCGGGTGTTTCGATTACCACCTCATCCGGCGTAATTTCGGCCACGCGCGAGTTGAACCAGGCTTTGATCTCGCCGTTCTTGATGCGGTTTTCGAGATCCGGCTTGATCCAGTACTTCACATGCCGGTGCACGTCGCAGCCGCGGTGCACCAGCGTGACGCGCGCGCCGTTTCGCCACAGTTCGAGCGCCGCGATCGCCGCCGAGTTCTTGCAGCCGATCACCACCACGTCCATGTCATAAAAGGGGTGCGGATCGACGTAGTAGTGCATCACCTTCGACAGGCTCTCGCCGGGAATGCCGAGGTAGTTCGGCAGATCGTAGTAGCCGGTGGCAATGGCCAGCTTGCGGGCGCGCAGTTCGCCGGGGCGTCCGAAGCGGTCTTCCAGATGCAGGGTGAAATCGCCGTCGGCGCCCGTGACCCGCTCCACGCGCTGGTACTGGCGGACGTCAAGTTTGTAATGCGCCGCCACCAGCCGGTAATACTGCAGCGCCTCGTTGCGCGAAGGCTTGGGATTGGGGCTGGGAAAGGGAATGTCGCCGATCTCGAGCAGCTCCGGCGTTGTGAAAAAAGTCATGTGCGAAGGGTAATGAAAAAGCGAGTTGCAGACGCAGCCCTTGTCCACCAGCGCCACGCGAAAGCCGGCCTTTTGTGCTTCGATGGCGCAGGCCAGGCCCGTCGGGCCGGCGCCGACGACCAGCAGGTCGAAAACGGCCTCTTCGTCCGCGCTCGCACTTATCTCGCTCATATCTCCAGAGTAAGGCATGGCTCCTTGCCGGTTCAGACCGGCTCCTCCCTGTGCTGGATCGGTCCATTGAGCCCGATGGTAGAATGGTAGATGTCAAGGGTAGAAAGGTAGAAACCCGATGGCGATGAACATCAAGAATCCCGAGACCGAGCGCCTGGCGCGTGAGCTGGCCAAGCGAACCGGCGAGTCGCTCACCGTTGCCGTGACGGTCGCTCTGAGGGAGCGGCTGGAGAGGCAACAGAGAGCCATGCAGAAAGAAACCCGAATGGAGTGGCTCGACCGGATCACGAGGGAAACTTCCGCCATCATGAACGACGGCCGTAGTTCCAAAGAACTTATCGACGAGCTCTACGACGACGAAACCGGACTCCCGAAATGATTGTCGACTCGTCGGTCGTCGTCGCCATCCTTAAAAGGGAATCGGATTGGTCCACGTATGCGCGGATACTGGATGCCGTTGAGGCCTGCTCAATCTCCGCGGCGACGTATGTCGAGATCTCTGTCGTGGTTGAGCGGTGGAAAAACCCGGTGCTGAATCGCGAATTTGACGAGATTCTGGAGCGGTTCAGGATCGCGATCGAACCGTTCACCCTCGACCAGGCACGCATCGCCCGCCAGGCATACCGCGATTACGGTCGCGGCAGCGGGCACCCGGCCAATCTGAACTTCGGCGACTGCTTCAGCTATGCACTGGCCCGCGCCAGGCGCGAACCGATCCTCTTCAAGGGCGATGATTTTGCGCACACCGATCTGCGTGCGGCGATCTGAAGGCCGCCGAGAGCTCAATCCTCGCCAGAGACAAGATGAATTGTAGCGATCCGCACTCTCTTCACCATCGGCCACTCCACCCATCCTGTCGGGGTCCTATCGATCCGTGAGCGGCGCCGTCGGCGCAGAACAGGCATCCGCGGTGATCGGGCGAATCGCAGCGCCGGGACGAACGCGCTCTTCGTCCGTTACCCTAGAAGGTTGATTCGAGGAGCATCTCCATGACCGTCATTCGCCAGGAAGATTTCATCGCATCCATTGCCGGCGCGCTGCAGTACATCAGCTACTACCATCCGGTCGATTACATCACCGGCCTGGCCAGGGCGTACGAGAAGGAGCAGTCGCCGGCGGCCAGGGATGCGATGGCGCAGATTCTCATCAACAGCCGCATGTGCGCCGAGGGCCACCGGCCCGTCTGCCAGGACACCGGCATCGTGAATGCTTTCGTGAAGGTGGGCATGAACGTGCGCTTCGCGGCTGCGCCGGGCACACCTTTGGTCGATCTTCAAGAAATGGTAGATGAGGGCGTGCGCCGCGCATATCTCGACCCGGACAACAAGCTGCGCGCCTCGTTGCAGGCCGACCCGGCGGGCAAGCGCACCAACACCCGGGACAACACGCCGGCCGCGGTCTTTGTGGAACTCGTAAAAGGAGACACGGTCGAGGTCACGGTCGCGGCCAAGGGCGGGGGGTCGGAAGCCAAGTCGAAGTTCGCCATGCTTGACCCGTCGGACTCGGTGGTCGACTGGGTGCTCAAGACCGTGCCCACCATGGGCGCCGGCTGGTGCCCGCCGGGAATGCTGGGAATCGGCATCGGCGGCACAGCGGAAAAGGCGATGCTGCTGGCCAAGGAATCTCTCATGGACCCGATCGACATCCAGGAGCTGATCGCGCGCGGGCCGAAGACCACGGCCGAGAAGCTGCGCGTGGAGATCTACGAGAAAGTCAATCGTCTCGGCATTGGCGCGCAGGGGCTGGGCGGGCTGACCACGGTGCTCGACGTGAAAGTGCTGGACACGCCGGCGCACGCCGCCAACCTGCCTGTAGCCATGATTCCCAACTGCGCCGCTACGCGCCACGCGCATATTGTGCTCGACGGCTCCGGACCGGTCTTTCTCGACCCGCCCGATCTCGACGCCTGGCCCAGGCTCACCTACGACGTCTCCGGCGCGCGGCGCGTGAACCTCGACGGCCTGACTCGCGAGGAAGCCGGCACGTGGAAGCCGGGCGAAGTCCTGCTGCTGACCGGCAAGCTGCTCACCGGCCGCGACGCCGCGCACAAGCGCATGACCGAAATGCTGAACCGCGGCGACAAGCTTCCCGTGGACTTCCGCAACCGCTTCATCTATTACGTCGGCCCGGTCGATCCGGTGCGCGGCGAGGTCGTCGGCCCCGCCGGCCCAACTACCGCCACGCGCATGGACAAATTCACGCGCCAGATGCTCGCGCAAACCGGCCTGCTGGGCATGATCGGCAAGGCCGAGCGCGGTCCGGTCGCGATCGACGCCATCCGCGAATTCGGCGCCGTCTATCTGATCGCCATCGGTGGCGCGGCCTACCTGGTGTCGAAGGCTATTCACGGCTCGCGCCTGCTGGCCTTTGGCGACCTGGGCATGGAGGCGATCTACGAGTTCGATGTGAAGGACATGCCGGTGACCGTCGCGGTCGATTCCAGGGGCGCCAGCGTGCACGAAACCGGCCCGGCCGAGTGGCAGCAGCGCATCGCGGGCATCCCGGTTCTGCAATAGCGATGAGCTTCCGGCCCTGCGCTTGACAGACAGAGCGCGATCCTGCAATATAGGTCGTATACGACACGTCGTATGCGACGGAGAGTGTCATGAAGATCGATGCAATGACGGGAATCGGGTGGGCGTGGGCGGCGCTGGCGCTGGTGTGGTTCGCAGGCCTGGCAACCACCAAGCCGACGGTGCGCTCGCAATCGGCCGGCACCCGGCTCTTTCAGCTCCTCGTCTTCGCCCTGGGATTCGCGCTGATCGGCCGGAACTGGTTCGCGTCCGGATGGCCGGGGATACGCATAGTTCCGGATCTTCCCTGGATCGCTCTGACCGGCCTCGCGCTGACCGTTGCCGGCTGCGCCTTCGCCATCTGGGCGCGCATCGCGCTGGGCGGCAACTGGAGCGGCCGCGCCACGGTGAAGCAGGACCACGAGCTCGTCATCACCGGGCCCTACGCGCTGGCGCGCCATCCCATCTACTCGGGCATTGCGCTGGCGCTGGCCGGCACCGCGCTGGCCGGCGGCCAATGGCGGCACGTTCTCGGCCTCATAGTCATTCTCTTTGGAATGATGGCCAAGATGAGCCAGGAAGAACGGCTGATGCTGCAGACATTCCCCGAGGCGTATCCGCAGTACCGCCGGCGCGTCAAGGCGCTCGTTCCGGGAGTGCTGTAAAAGGCAGCGAACAAGGGACGGAGGGACTGAGGGACTGAGGGACTGAGGGACTAAGGGACTAAGGGACTGAGAGGCTGGAACCGGTCGCATGAACCGGTTTTGATAGGGCACGACTTTTCGCCCTGCCGCAGAAGGCCGCCAAATCCGTGGTCTTTGGGCAGTGTCCGACGAATGCACGATCGAGGGCCTTGTAACAGGGCACGGCTTTAGCCGCGCCGCAAACGGCGCAAAATCAACGTGGGCTTTAGCCCCTGAGCGCCCGTCTCCGGGCCTGATCCCGCCGACTTCGATTCATTCAGACGCTGCCTGGCCCCCGAGGGACTTTCTTGAGCCGGCCAAGGCGATTCATGCAACCGGTTCCAGGGACCAGGGGTGGTGAAATCGGGGTCGGGTGGACAAGGCAGAAAAATTGCGGTCGAAAACCGCGGTGCAAGCCGAGCGGATGGAGCAGGATCTGAGCGCGATTCGCCGCGCGCTGCGAAAGCCCCTCGAAGCCGAAGTGGCTCGGGGAAAGTTGACCGCGCCGCAGATCGCCGTCATGCGGGTGATCGTGCGCCAGCGCGGCATCTGCCTGAAGGACCTCAGCCGCAAGGTCAGTCTGGCGCATTCAACCGTGAGCGGCATCGTCGATCGTCTCGAGAAGCGCGGATTAGTCGAGCGTCGCGCCGACCCCGAGGACGGCCGCACAAGCCTGATGCGGCCCACGTCTCTAGTCGCGGATTTCGTGCGCGAGCAGATTCCGCGGCTCTCTCGTGGACCGCTCGAATCCGCGCTCCAGCGGGCGACCAGGGCCGAACGCGCGGCGATTGCCGAGGCACTGCGGCGGCTGCGCGAGCTGCTGGAAGCGAATCCGGCGTGAGGCTTCGCTGCCAAGGTCGGTACTTGCTATCCGTCCTTTTCTCGCCGCGACATTGCTCACCGTTGCGCACGGGAATTGCATCTGAAAAACTGGGGCTTGGGTTGCGGCCATGGTTCTTCACTTCCTCATCCAGGGACGCGTTCAGGGGGTCGGTTTCCGCTGGTTCGTGCAGCGTGAAGCCAGCGAGCTCGAGCTGCGTGGCTGGGTGCGCAACACCGAGGACGGCGACGTGGAAGTCGTTGCCGCAGGAGCCACCGACGACCTGGGCGAGCTGCGCGCCAGCCTGCGCCGCGGCCCGCGCGGAAGCCGTGTGGATCGCGTCATTGAGCATCATCTCGACGAAAAGGAAGCCGAAGCGCTGGAGTCGTTCACGATCGAGGGGGCGTGGTGAACGAAAGGGACCAGGGTCCAGGGATCAGGGGTCTGTAGACCGTCAGAGATCGAGGGATCCCGGAACGGCGACGCTGTAAACTGAATTCTGGCTCATGATTGGCAGTGCATGGTTTGGTCTTTGTCGTCCGTATGATTGACCGCACTTGCTCTCGATTTGATCCCTGACCCCTGACCACTGACCCCTGAGACCCCATGCCCGACGCCCAAAAGCCAGTCAACGTCGAAGCGCTCAAATCGCTGGTGCGCACCGTGCCCGATTTTCCCCGGCCGGGAATTCTTTTCTACGACATCACTACGCTGCTCAAGGATAAGACCGGCTTCGCGCAACTGATCGACGCGTTGGCGGCGCACTATCTGGCGCGCAAGATCGATCTGGTGCTGGGTATCGAGGCGCGCGGGTTCATCTTCGGGCCGGCGCTCGCCTACCGGCTCAATGCGGGATTCGTCCCGGTGCGCAAGCCGCGCAAGCTGCCCGCCCCGGTGGCGCGCGTAACCTACGATCTCGAATACGGCTCCGACACGCTGGAGATTCACCTCGACGCCATCGCGCCCGGCCAGCGCGTGGTGCTGGTCGACGACCTGCTCGCCACCGGCGGCACCATGGAAGCCACGGTGAAGCTGGTCAGGCAGCTTGGCGGCGAGATCGCCGGCCTGGCCTTCGCCGTGGAGCTCGATTTTCTGAAGGGCCGCGAGCGGTTCAGGGAGTACGACGTCTTCAGCCTGCTGCACTACGACGAGTAGCCATGCAGCCCGGCTGCCCCGGCAAGAGCAGAAGTTCCTTCCTCGACGCTCTTTTCAGCGGCGCCGGACCTGCCGCGCATCCGGAGCCTTTCCCGACCACAGAGTTGCGAAAATTTGCTGACCGCCGTGCCCGGGTTCTGATAGATTATTTTTCTCTTTCATGAGACGATTCACGGCCGTTTTGCGCTTTCCTTCTATAGGGTGCGAAACGTGAGCAGACTCCCCTCTTTCCGCCGCTGAATCAAGGGCGATGGCACTTCAGGAAACGGTGTAACCGGGGCTGCTTCCTCGATTCCG
This sequence comes from Acidobacteriaceae bacterium, assembly GCA_030039035.1. Classification (GTDB taxonomy): domain Bacteria; phylum Acidobacteriota; class Terriglobia; order Terriglobales; family Acidobacteriaceae; genus Telmatobacter. The sequence continues at coordinate 44,940 of JASHQQ010000133.1, forward strand.
GCGCGACGCGCCCCGGCGGGGAGCGCCTGCCATTTGCAGGCTCCATTCGCCCCCGGATCAAGGACTTCCTGAGGTGCGTCGGGAAACCGGCATTTCCCCCGCGTCGCGCCGCGACGAAACGAAACTAGAGAACTGTCCACTACTGGGTAAGGCCGCGAGACCGGCAAAAGAAAAATGGAGGTTCTTATGCGATCCGATATGTCGAAAGCCGTCCAAATCGTCACCACGAGCCTGTTCCTTGCTGCCGCGGCCACGGGTAGCGCGCTGGGCGCGACATTTTCGGTCGGCGGAACTCTCTCCGGCCTGAACAAGGGCGCCACGGTCATTCTTGTGAACGAAGGCGCAGACGCCTTGACCCTGAAGACCGACGGAAGCTTTTCCTTCTCCACCAAGTCGGCGACCGGCGCCGCTTATGACGTGACCGTTCATACGCAGCCCAAGGGCCAGCTCTGCACCGTTGCCAACCCCTCGGGCAAAGTGGCCAAGGCAAACGTGACCAACATCAAGGTCACCTGCGTAGACGCATATATGATCGGCGGCGATATTACCGGCCTCGACGCAAAAGTTCCATTGACTCTTCTCGACAACGGCGGTGACGCCCTTCGCTTCGTACTCCTCACCAGCACGACGAAGCCCGTGCCCTTCACCTTCAAGACGCCTGTCGCGTCCGGCGACAAATACGATGTCACCGTCGGCACACCGCCCACCGGCCAGGTTTGCACCATCGCCAAGGCGTCCGGCACCGTTGGCAAAGCCAATGTGACCAATGTCGCCGTCACCTGCGTGCAGGGGTACACCGTCAGCGGCTCGGTGACGGGCCTCGAAAATGGCAAATCGCTGACACTCTTCGACGACGGCGGCAACGCGGTCACAATCAAGGGCACGACGAGCGGAAAAGCGAACTTCACCTTCACGGACGCGCTGCCCAACAAGGCATCCTATGACGTCACCATCGACACGCAGCCGGTGGGCGAAAACTGCACAATCGCCGACGGAAAAGGAACAATCGCCGTAAAGAATGTGACCAGCGTGGCCGTCACCTGCAAGGTGAACGCGGTGACTGTCGGCGGCACGATCGACGGGCTGAAGAAAAGCGCCAAGCTCGTTCTCGAAGACAACTCGACCAACCCGCTGACCATCATCGGCAGCGGCACCGGCAGCCAGAAGTTCACTTTCACGGCAGGCCTGGCCAGCGGCTCCAACTACGATGTGACCGTCGAAACCCAGCCGGCAGGAGAGCTGTGCACCGTCGCCAAGGGAACGGGAAAGGTGGGCACGAGCGACGTGACCGACGTCGTCGTCACCTGCGTGACGGGATTCACGGTCGGCGGCACCATCACCGGGGTGAAAACCGGCCTGAAGATCACCATCGAAAACAACGGCGGCAACGCGACGACGCTCAACGGCACCGCCACCGGAACCGTGGCCTTTACCTTCTCTGCCGACCTGTTGAACAACGCGACCTACGACGTATCGGTCAGCGTTCCTCCTTCGGGCGAAAGCTGCGTGGTTAGCAAGGGCTCGGGCAAGATCCCCGGCGCCAATGTCGCCGATGTATCCATCGCCTGCAAGCCGTCAACGGTGACCACCTTCTCCATCAGCGGTACGGTCAGCGGCCTCACCAGCACCGCCAGCTCCGTCACGCTCAAGAACGGCACGGCCACGCAGACTGTCACTTATCCCGGCACGTCGTTCTCCTTCACCGGAATCGCTTCCGGCTCCTCGTATGCGGTCACGGTGGTCACGCCGCCCACGGGCGAAACCTGCACCGTCAGCGCCAACGGCTCGGGAGTCTCGATCACCGCCAACATCACCGGCGTCGTCGTCACCTGCACGGCGAGCGGGAGCGGCGGAGGCGGCAGCTTCTGGATTCCCTACTCGGCGAAACCGATACCCAACACCAACGGCGGCAGCCTCGGCCTGTTCGTGATTCCGTCGAACAAGATCTCGACGATGACCGCGCCTACGCCCGCGACAGCCCAATGGATCGTCCAGAACGAAGCCACCCAGCTTCTTGCCCTCGGCGTGAATTACACGGTAAATAACAACGTTCTCAGTTTCTCGCCGCAGTTCATGATGTACGCGGCCACCACCTCGGGAGGTACCCCGGTGACCCAGATCTACGGGCTCACCCTCGACGACACATCGAGCGTGCCGGTCCCAACCCAGATCGGGGATCTGGCGCTGCCCTCCACGCAGCAGATCTGCAACTGGTTCCAGTCGCAGACCAGCCTCTCCGACCCCACCACGGTCTTCGTGATCCTTGAGATCGCCTCCGCTTCCGGCGGCGCATTCGCTTGCGTCGAAGGGCCGTTTACATATGAGGTGGTCAATTACACCGACTCCGCCAGCCGGGCGCCGGGTACGCTGCCGATCAACCCGGGCATCGACGGAATCTTTTCGCTCTACAACGACGGTTCTCTCGTCGGGTTGTATCTCTTCGAGCCGCCCGGCGTCAGTGGAACGCTGGAAGCCAACTCGGTTCCATGGACGAATTTCGGCGGAGTGAATTCCAGTTACAACTACTCGCAGACGACTCAGCCCGGTACCGGAAGCGTAGGGAATCCGTTCATCATCCCGCTGCCCACGGGGTCGCAGTCGGTCACCCTCACGATCTCCGGAACCGCGACGGTCAACGGCGCGACACACGGACCTGGCGATGCGGCGCCCACCGGCTCTGCCTATCCCGCGCAGTTTGCCTCCTCAGGCGTCGTGGTCATTGGAGCCTTCACGGACAGCTCAGGAAACGTTCTGACCTCGGGGGCGACTCCCGTCATCGCCGTGGGCTCAGGGGGGACGTTCCTGGTGCCCACCGGAGCTGCCCAGTTGCAGTTGGGCATCGATTCGCAGAACTCCGGCTTCCCGTCGAATTCCGGGTCGTTCTCCGTATCGGGCTCGGTCACCGGCACTGGCTCCGTGAACCTGTATACATACGATGCCGCGAGCAGCTCGCTCTCCTCTCCCACCGCGTTGCTCACGGACGAGGCGGGTTTCCTGCCCCTGACCACTGCGCAACTCGGCGGTGGAACCACGTTTGGCGCCGAGGCGGCGTACTTTACCGCAACCACCCCGGGAACGACGGAAAACCCCGAGGGGACTACGACTCTTTACCGCATCGCCAGTTCTGACCCGACGGCCGCTCCCGCGCCGGTTCACCAGGGAAATATCGGGAGCTACGTGACCGATCAGAACAACCTCTATTTTGCCGACGTCACTTCGACCACCACCACCGATCTTTATCAGGTTGCTCTCGCCGGTGGAACGCCCACGGAGCTTTTCACCGGACCGGCGACCGTCACCACCGGGGGCGATACCTACAATATCGAGTACCAGTTGATCGGAACCAACGAGTCCCTGCTCGCTTTTGAAACCTCAACCTACTCGGGGACTACGACCGGCACAACCGCCAACCTGTACACTCTGCAGGTTGGCAAGGAGTTGGGGAGCGCGACATTATTGGCCGGCCCCTTCAACAACCAGATCCTGAGCGCGTTCCTGGCGGCTGCAACCGCGGGCGACGCGACCACGAACGTGCTGTTCGCCGACCTTGTCGACAACACGTACAACAACGAAGGCGAAGTCACCAGCGAAACCGAGTCGAGCTTCTCGATGGCGCTCGATGCGACTTCCGCACCCGCTCCGACCGCAAAGTCGGTCTACGAACCGCTGGGGATCGGAGACGCCTCCAATATCAGCGTCTGGCAGGCGACCGGTATTACCGATACGAGCGGCGGATGGGGCGGGGGAACGGCCAACGTTGTCGATGTCGGCACGCTGGCGGATACACCGCTCACAACCACCGGGGGCAGCAACTACCAGTTCGCGGCCGGGTATGTCGGAGCTCTCGATGTCGGGCTCACCGGCGACAACGCCGGCGTGGGAATCATCTCTCCCTCGTTTCTGACCAACCCCGCCCTCGCCGCAACCGAACCTGTGATTGGCGCGGCCCTCGACCTGACCAAGGACTACATTCTGACCATCGACTGGGCGAATACCGACATCGGCCCATATTGATACCGGAAAATGTGAACGTCAGGAGCTTCGCGCCCAAAGCTCCTGACGAGACAACCCTAAGTCGAAGGCGGTCGCGGAAAGACGCAGCGGAGCGACGATCTCGCGGACGGAAGCGCCTTCGCCGGCTTTCCTCGCGTGGAGTCCGCGATTCCATTTCGGGACCGCGATGGCAGCCGTCCCTTATCGGAAACTGCAGGAAGCGGATCTTCGGCGATTGACTCAAGCTTTTCGCGCCCGAAGCGATAGGCTCGCATACATGCAGCCAGCGGATTCATCGGCGACTCCCTCGTTCTCCGGCCTGCTCGCCGCTCTGACGGCGCCCGCGCAGGCGAGGGAACCGGATCTGGACGATGGGCTCGCCGACGACATCGCCGAGCTGAGCTACGAGCGGGCGCTTCGTGCCCAGGCGCGCCGCGAAGGATCGCCGGAAAGCGTCCGGGGCGAAGAAACGGAAGCCGCGGGAACCGGTTCCGGCATCTCTTCGGCGTTGTTCGTGCCGCAACCCGCGGATCCGGCGGTGGAGCGCGCGACCGATGCGGAGAGAGTTTCTATCACCGAGGCCGATCTTCCGCCCGGCGATCGCCGGACCAGGAGTGATCGCATCACGCTTCGCATGAGCCGCCCGGAGTTCTTGCAACTGCGCGCCCGCGCGGCCGAATCCGGGCTGACGGTATCTGCCTATCTGCGTACCTGCATCCTCGAGGTGGAAAGCCTGCGCGCGCAGGTAAAGGACGCGCTGGCGCAGATGAGCGGGCAGGAGATGCGCGGCAAACCACAGCCCGCGCCGGCCCGGCGCCGATTCGGGCCTATGGCGGCGCGCCGCTGGGGAACGATGCTCTTTTCGCACCGGAAAAGCCGCGAGCGCGCGGAATGCGCCTGAAGGCGGCAGCCTGCCGTCTTATGCGCGGACGTCGATGCCCATCGCCGCCATTTGCCGGATCGAGTCATTCGCCGCGACGTGCTGGATGAAGATGCCGCCGGCCTGCTCCCAAAGGTGCTTGTACTTGAAGTAATCGTCAACGAGAATGTCGCCGGGCTTTTCCAGATGAAGGAACTTTTCCTTCGAGCGGCACGTGATCATCCTCACGCCGGGAAAGTGCTCCCTGGCCCACGCGACCTTCTGGGGCTCGGCCCATGCGCCGTGCGGACATCCGGTGAGAATGATTGGCTTGAGGTGGGCGACTGCGCTGTATAGCTGCAGGGCGTCGGGCAGGAGAGCGAGGTTGCGATAGAAGTTTTTCTGCCCGCGAATCCTTCGCCAGAATTCCGGGGTTCCGGGAGAGTTTTCCGCTTCCCGGGGGTGCTGCCCGAAGAGGGCTCGTGCGGCAGAGTCGAAATCGGCGAGGACGCCGTCGCAATCGAGGAAGATCTGACCCATCTTCCAGATTATCAGGTCCGCCTATTTCAATCTGGAGCTCATCGGCGCGTCATGCTGCCGCCAGCTCGGTTTCCAGCAGGGCGAGTTGCTGTGCAAGGCAATCTTCACCATGCCGGTTGTGGAAATGCAGGCGTTGGAAGTGACCGTCCTTTTCGATCTTGACCGGGGCCAGATCATCAAGCTGGATCGCCCCGCCGCAGAGGTCGCAAAATTTGATTCCTTCGATGCTCATATGCCCTCCTTCCCGAGCAAATCCAGCATCACTTCTTCAAACACGGCACGGTGCGGAAAGTGTCGCTGTGCCTCTATTTTCGGCGGTTGCCATGTGCGAACCATCGCACGTTGGTGGGAGCGCGGGCACAGAAATGGCCATGCATCGCTACAGCGTTTGCGGGGGGCGAAGAATCTGCGGTTGCTTCTCCCCTTTTGTCTGATACGTGACTCCGGCACACCTTGATAGTGTTTTGAGTCTGCAGTTCGCATCACAAACAGGCTGTCATCCTGAGCGAATTCCGGGGCGTTTTGCGCCAAAATGAGTCGAAGGATCTGCCCTGGAAGGAGCCTGCGCCCGCTTCCCGGCGTGTCACCCTTGGCCGCAGTCGAAGGATCCGCGGTTGTATTTTCATGGTCTCGGGCGGAAACCTGTTCCATGCCCGGCGGCGATCGTTTCTTAACGAACTCCGCTAGGCCTTGGCCGAAATCTCGCCGATGGCGCGGACGAGTTTATCCAGATCGTCGGTTGTCGTGTAGACGTGCGGCGTAACGCGCACGCAACTGATGTTCTCCCAGACGATGCCGACGGTGTGAATCTTGTAGTCGTTGAAAAGCCGGTTGGCGAAATCGGAGGGCGTCATACCGTCGATGCTGACACCGCAGATGGCGCAGGAGAACCGCGCGTCGAGCGACGTGTGCAGCTTGACTTTTGGCATCGACTGCACGCGCGTTGCCCAGTAATCCTTGAGATAGCGGATGCGCTCTTCCTTGCGCTTGCTGCCAATCCCCTCGTGGAAGTTGATGGCTTCGCCGATGCCCTCCTCGATGGGGAAGCTGCGTGTGCCCAGATCCTCGAACTTGCGTATGTTGGAACTGTGCGGATCGCCGGCGCAGACCAGCGGCCAGACTTTCCCGATCTTGTCGGCCTGGATCCACATCATGCCGGTGCCGATGGGCGCCGAAAGGAATTTGTGCAGGCTGGTGCCGAAGTAGTCGCAGTGCAGGTCGGGGATCCTGAAGTCCATCAGGCCGAAGGAATGCGCCCCGTCGGCGAGCACTTCGATGCCGCGCGGATGAGCCATGTCGGCGATCTTGCGCACCGGCATCGTCTGGCCCACCCAGTTGATCATGTGCGTGACGTGAATGAGCTTCGTGTTCGGAGTGATCGCTTCTTCGTAAGCCTTCACGATCTGCTCGTCGTCCTCGATGGGAAAGTCGAAGCTGATCTGCTTGTAGACGATGCCCTCGCGCAGGGCCCGCTGGCGATAGGCCTCGATCATGTGCGGATAATCCTGTTTGGTGCCGATGACTTCGTCGCCGCGCTGGAGCGGCAGGCCGAAGATGATGGTATTGAGCGCCTCGGTCGAGTTGCGGTCGACGGCGATCTCGCCCGGCTGCGCGCCGGCCAGCCGCGCCAGCCGTTCGCGCAGCGGCTCGCGGCCCTGGTCGAGGATGCCCCACATGTAGTATGACGGCCCTTCGTTCGAGAGCTCGTTGTAGCGCGCCACGGCCTGCTGCACCACCAGCGGCGCCGGCGAAACCCCGCCGTTGTTCAGGTTGATCAGGTTGGGATTGACCGTGTAGGCGCGCTGGATCACGCTCCAGTAATCCTCGTCCTGCGCGGCCAGTTCCGGACTGAGGTGCGCGATGCGCGTCGAGGCCGCCGCCCATTCGGCCGCGTGCGCCTGGTGGAAAAGACTGTTGACGGAGAATGCGCCGGCCAAAGTGGCTGCCTGCTTGAGAAAGGTGCGACGGCCATGGAGATTCATACACAGCAATGTAGGCGCTTGCGCGCGCGGATTCAACAGGAATCAACAGCAACCGGCAGTGCGTCGCCCGTCACACGTCGCCGCGGGCCGCTGTGCGAGAATGGGGATTCCGGCCAGGCGCGACGGCGCGCGGCGTGGCCGGAAGGATCGCTCCATGGCTCTGTTGCGTTCGGCCTTCATTGTTCTCAGCCGGAATCGTCTTTTGCGCCGCTTTGGCGAGCGCTCGCAGGTCGGCCGCAGGCTCAGTTCCCGGTTCGTGGCGGGCATGGAGATCGACGACGCGCTGCGCGTGGCCGAGACCATCAATCGCCAGGGCATGAAAGTGACGCTGGATTCGCTCGGCGAAAGCGTGACGTCGGAAATGGAGGCGCACCGTTCGGCCGACGTCTACCATCGCCTTCTCGATGCCATCGCCGAGCGCAAGCTGAGCGCCAATGTAAGCGTGAAGCTGACGCAGATGGGGCTGGAGCTCTCGCCCGGCCTCGCCGAAAAAATCGCCGAGGACCTCGCTCGCCACGCCCGCTCCGCCGGCAGCTTTCTTCGGATCGACATGGAGGGCTCGCAGTTCACGCAGGTCACGCTGGACATCGTGCGCCGGCTTCACGCCAGGGCCGATCTGCGCGGATTCATCGGCGTCGTCATCCAGGCCTATCTCTATCGCTCCCAGGCCGACATCGAGCAACTGCTGGCCGACGGCATCCGCGTGCGGCTGTGCAAGGGCGCCTACAACGAGCCGGCGGAGATTGCCTATCCGCGCAAGACCGACGTCGACGCCAACTTCGTCCGCCTGGGTTGCCTGCTGCTGAACAGCCCCCTCTATCACGGCCTGGCCACGCACGACGAGGCCATGGTCGCCGCGGCAAAATCGTTTGCCGCCCAGCACGCGATCAATCCCGGCCGCTACGAGTTCCAGATGCTCTTCGGCGTGCGGCGCGACCTGCAGCGCAAGCTGGTGCGCGAGGGCTACAACGTTCGCGTCTATATTCCTTTCGGCCGCGAGTGGTACCCGTACTTCATGCGGCGGCTGGCCGAGCGGCCCGCCAATGTGCTGTTCATCCTGAAAAACCTCTTTCGATCCTGAAATCGCGAGTCCTGCCGTCTGAATCAACCGATTTTGCCGGCGGTACAATCAAAGCACCGAAAAAGTTGCTCTCAGGAGCCGAAATGCTTGACATTTCCACCGATATCCAGTCATTGACGGCCTTTCGCCGCGACTCAGGCGGATTCCTGAAGCACCTGAGGAAGAGCAAACGGCCGATGGTGCTGACGGTTCGCGGCAAGGCCGCCGCCGTGGTTCAGGACGCTGAAGCGTACCAGCGTCTGCTCGATATCGCCGCGCGCGCCGACGTCCGGGAAGGAATTCGTCAGGGCCTCGAAGACGTCAAAAAAGGCAAGACCCGGCCGGTGCGCGAGTTCTTCGCCGGATTTGAAACGGCGCATGACTTGCCCTGTTAGCATCACGGCCCGTGCGGAGCGGGACCTTGTAACCCTGTACGCAGAGATTGACGCGGAAAGCTCCGGGGCGGCCAGAAACTGGTACCGCGGCTTGCGCCGCGCGATCCTGAGCCTGGAACAAATGCCGAACCGCTGCGCGGCCACTCGCGAGAACCGACGATTGCGTCATCTTCTCTATGGAAGAAAACCACGCGTTTAGCGTGTGATCTATCGCGTGCTGGAGCGCGGGAAACTTGTCGAAGTGCTGCACATTCGTCATGGCGCGATGTCCGGCTTAAGAACTTCCGATCTCGTCCAAGGTCAGGGGCGAACAGAGCGCCCGCGTAGAATCGCATCAGGACTGCGCTCAGCCAATCCGTGTCATCATGTCGCGCAACTTCTATTTCCTGGCTGCCGCCCTGGCACTGCTCGCGCTCGTCTCCGTGGGCATGGCGCTGGTGCCTTCGAGCTTTCAGCCGGGGCTGCCGGCCAACGGATCGCTGTGGCGGACGATCGCGCTCCTGTTGCTGCTCGCCGCGCTCGCCTTCGCGCTCCTCGGCGTGCTCACGCATCTCTTCGAGCAGGTCGACCGGCGCAACGACGAGGCGCGGCTGGCCGAACGGCGAAGACGCCGCGGCCTGTGAGCGGCGCGCGGAATAAACCAGGTCTTAAAATGAAGAAGTGCAGGGTATTCGCATAGAACGGGATCGAAACGCCGATGTATGAGGTCACCGTGGAAGCCGGGTTTTCGTCCGGCCACTATCTTCGCAACTACCATGGCAAATGCGAGAACCCGCATGGCCACAATTACAAAGTTCGTGTGACGCTCGCCGGCAAAGAGCTCGACTCCTCCGGCCTGCTGCTCGACTTCAGGCTGCTCAAGCAGGTGCTGAAGCCGACCATCGATCGCATCGACCACCAGATGCTGAACGATCTCGCACCCTTTACCGGGCTCAATCCTTCGGCGGAAAACATCGCCAGATATTTTTACGACGAGACCAGCCGCCAGCTTGCCGGCATGACGGACGGGCGCGTGCGCGTAAAGGATTGCACGATCTGGGAGACGGATACGACCACGGCGACGTACTCGGAATAGGACGCGCGTGCTCGGTTCGCGCGTGATGGACGAGTGTTTCCCAAGGGCTAAAGCCCTCGACTCTCTTGTTGAACATCGACGTACGGCCCAAGGCCCGTACCCTTCACGCCAAAGCCCGTACCTCGGCTTGAAGCCATACGCTCGTCGTAAATCGCCACGGGCTCGTCACCGCCTTTCATTGCGCCGCCCATAGCGTGATACACTTTGCCCCAACACTTGCTGGAGCGAGCAGAAAGCAACGGGTCGGGACCGGTCTGGCGGCGCGATTTTCGGGTATCGCGCGAAGGCAGATGCAGAACCCGCGCTTCCCAGCCAGGTGCAAATCGATTCACTGGAGCCAGCCGTGATCCGCGTGAAAGCCTTCCCTGCCCTGATCGTTCCCCTGCTGCTCCTTGCCGCCGCCTCGCGGAAATCGCCGGCGCAGGACACCACGTCCCTCAACGGCCGCGTCACCGACATCAGCGGCGCCGCCATTCCGGGAGCCTCGGTCAAGCTCACTTCGCAGGCCACGGGCGCGGTGCGCGAAAACAAGGCCGACAGCACCGGACAATATCAGTTCTCGCAGCTCGCGCCGGGCCGCTACACGCTGCTGGCCTCGGCCAAGGGATTTGCCGCCAGCGAGCGCACCAACATGGATCTGCTGGTGAGCCAGCCGGCAACGGCGAATATCGCGCTGCAGCTCGCTACGGTGACCGAGAACGTGACCGTGACCTCGGTCGAGCAGCCCATGCTGAACACCACCGACGCCACGATCGGCAACGCCTTCGACACGCGGCAGGTGGAACAGCTCCCGCTCGATCAGCGCAACCTGCCGGATCTGCTCAGCCTGCAGCCCGGCGTCACGTTTCTCGGACGCTCCGACGACGTGAACGGCACGCAGGGCACCGGCAACACGAGCACCGACTCACGCGCCGGGTCGGTCAACGGCGGACGCAGCGACCAGTCGAACATCACTCTCGACGGCGTAGACGTCAACGACATCAACAACGGCTACGCCTTCACCAGCGTTCTGCGCACAACTCAGGACTCCGTCGCCGAATTCCGCGTCACCACCAGCAACCCCAACGCCGAGGAAGGCCGCTCTTCCGGCGCGCAGGTAGCCCTGGTCACGCGCAGCGGAACCAACGCCTTCCACGGCGCTGTTTATGAGTACAACCGCTCCAATCTTCTCGAGGCCAACGATTTCTTCAACAAGGAACAGGAGCTTGCTGCCGGGTTGACGAATCGGCCGGTGAGCCTCGTCCGCAACATCTACGGCGCGGCCGTTGGCGGACCCGTCCTGAAAGACCGCCTCTTCTTCTTCGCCAACTTCGAGGGGCGCCGGGACTCGCAGGGCACCAGCGTCAACGGCGGGACGGTTCCCTCGGCCAGCTATCGCGCCGGAAACCTGAACTACGAGTACGCCAAGGGCGGCGGCGATTCAGTCTATACGCTCACGCCGGCCGATATCCGCAGCATGGATCCGTCGAATATCGGCAACGATCCCGCCCTGCTCGCCGTGCTCAACGCCTACCCCGTCGGGAACGATCCGACGCAGGGCGATGGGCTGAACAATATCGGCTACCGGTTTCCCTACACCATTCACCGCAAATACGACACCTACATTTCGCGCATCGACTGGAACGTGACCCGGGACGCGAAGCATACGGTTTTCTGGCGCGGCAATCTGCAGAACGACAACGAACCCTCGCCGCCCGCGTTTCCCGGCCAGCCGCCGCAGCAGACCGTGCTGACGAACAACAAGGGATTTGCCGCCGGCTACACCTGGCTGATCAGCAACAATATGGTCAACGATCTTCGCTACGGCCTCACGCGTGAGGGTGAGGACACGGCAGGCGCGGCCGACCAGCCCTACATTCTCTTTTCCGAGGTCTATCAGCCGGTGTCGATCGACTACTCGACCTCGTTCATCGTCCCGGTGCAGAATCTGGTCGACACTCTCTCGTGGACGAAACACAATCACAATTTCGCCTTCGGCGCCGACATCCGCTTCATCGGCGACAAGCGCGTCAGCAATGCGGATTCGTTCCCCAGCGGGCAGATGAACCAGGGCTGGCTTACGCGCAGCTCCACCATCGCCAACAGCCACGGGCCGTTCGACCCCGAGCAGTACGGTTTTCCCGCGGTCGATTTTTCCAACTACGGCAACGAGTACAACGACGCCCTGATGAACATCGTGGGTACCATTACCGAGGGCGCCGCGATCTATAACTACACAAAGACCGGCAGCACGCTGGGGGTGGGTGCGCCGGTGGAGCGGAACTACCGCTGGAACGAATACGAACTCTACGGGCAGGACACGTGGCGAATCCTGAACACGCTCACGCTCACCTACGGCCTGCGCTACGCCTACCTGCAGGCGCCGGCGGAGACGAGCGGCACCCAGGTGGGCGCCTGCCAGTATGTCGGCAGCGTGTGCCAGCCGTATTCGCTGACGAAATACTACGAAGGCAGCATCGCCCAGGGCGCTGCCGGCGGCGCGGCCAACAACGTGGGCCACATCGGATTCAATCTCAACGGACGCTACAACAATGCCCCCGATTTCTGGACGCCCGACAAGCTTGACCTCGGTCCGCGGCTGGCCATCGCGTATTCGCCCGCGCCCTCCGGAGGAGTCCTCGGGAAGCTGCTCGGCAACCAGCAGACCAGCATTCGCGCCGGCTATTCGCTGGTCTTCGATCACTTCGGCGCCGGCGTGGTGCAGATCTTCGACACCACCGGATCGTATGGGCTTTCGTCGCAACTGCAAAATGCCCCGGGATCGGTGCCCATCGAGGACGCGCCGCGTTTCACCGCCAACAACGTGGTGCCGCAATCGCTGCTCCCGCCCGCGCCCAAGGGCGGTTTTCCCGCCTTGCCGGCGGCCAGCGGCAACGGCAGCTTTGCCATTAGCTGGGGACTCGACTCCGAGATCAGGACGCCCTATTCGCACCTGCTCGATTTCTCCGTTACGCGCGGGCTGCATAGCGGCGGCTCCGTCGAGCTTTCCTGGGTGAGCCGCCTGGGTCGCCGCCAGCTTGCCCAGGAGGACGTGGCCATGCCCATCAACCTCACGCTGGGCGGTACTTCATACTTCGCCGCCGCCGCGCAAATGGCCAGGCTGGCGCGCGCCAATACCCCGGTTACCGCCGTCGGCAAGGTTCCCTATTGGGAGCAGGAGTTCGCGGGCCTGAGCGGGCAGGACGTCGGCCTCGGCTTCGGGCCGCTGACCGCCACACAGAACGTCTATGCGCTTTTTCTCAGCAATCTGTTCAACGAAACCTATGCGCTCTACCAGCTCGACACCCCCGGCTCGCTGCCCAACAGTAACATCGGCGCCGGCGTGAACTATCCGGCTTTCCGCTACTATCACGACCAGTATTCGGCTCTGTATACGTGGCGCTCGGTGGGAGACTCGAACTTCAACGCGCTCGAGGCCGTCTACCGTCAGCACTTTGGCGGCGTGCAGGCCGATTTCAACTACACCTACGGAAAATCGCTCGATATCACGTCCCAGGCCGAGCGCCTGGGCAACTCGGCGAGCACCAACTACGCGCAGATCATGAATAGTTGGGAGCCGAACCAGCTCTACGGCCCGTCGGACTACGACGTGCGCCACCAGATCAATTCCAATTTCGTTTGGGATTTGCCCTTCGGCACCGGGAAAAGGTTCTTCTCCGGCACGAACCGGATCGCCAACGAATTCATCGGCGGATGGCAGACCACCGGCATCGCCCGCTGGACCAGCGGATTTCCCTTCATCATGAACAACGGCGCCTACTACCCGACGAACTGGGACATCCAGGGCTACGCCGAACTGGTCTCCCCCATCAATTCGCACGACAACGCCCGCGGCAGCCTGACGCAGCGCTTCGCCAACCCGGCGGGCGTCTTCGCCGACTTTGCGCACGCGCTGCCAGGGCAATCCGGCACGCGCAATCCGCTGCGCGGTGACGGATTCTGGGACTGGGACGAGGGCGTGAACAAGACCTTCTCCCTGGCCGAGCGCTGCAAGCTGATCCTGCGCTGGGACATGTTCAACATGACCAACAGCGTGCGCTTCGATCCGCAGTCGATCAGCGCCACACTGGACGATCCGCAGACTTTCGGCCAGGCGACCGGGCTGCTGACCAACTATCGGCTGGCGCAGTTTGCGGCGCGCATCGAGTTCTGAAATCCTGATCGAGGGACTCTGTATCGAACTACCGCTTCAGAGCGTTGATCTGCCCGGCGGCAGCGGTGTGTTCCTTGGCGCTTTTCCCGCGTCGCCTACCGCGCGCCCGGCCCCGCAACAGCGGCGGTGAAACCGATCTTTGCATCCGCCGCTGCGCTCAGCTCGAGCGTGACCTGCGCGCTCGTGCCCGGCGCCAGCCGGTTGGCGGTCAGACTCAGGTCGACATAGGAACTGCCCGGCACGGCAAAGCAGACCGTCGCGCCGTTCCGGTTCACGAGGCTGGCTCCGCCTTTCAGCTCCGTCAGCGCCAGTGAAACGGGCCCGAAGATAGTCGACTTGCTTGTATTCGTCAGTTTTGCGGTCTGCGACCAGATTGCGGTCTTCGCATCGTAGCTCGGGCTTCCGAGGTCGATGGCGAAATCTCCCGTAATCGTGTTCGCGCACGGCAGGCTGGCGACGTAGATCCCTGTGTCATACCAGTACGGGCCTCCGGTGGCGCCGAAGACCACGCGTCCGCCGCTCATGGCGCCGCTCCCGGGCGGATTCACCGAATAGGCGCATCCCGGCGCTTCATAGCCGCCGTCGCACGAGGCGCCCGTGGGCAGCGGGTCGCGCGGTGAAATCAACTTGACAACCTTGTCATTCACAGAGGAGTCGAGCACCGTGTACCCGGTCTTCTCGTCCTCCACCTGGAAAACCGCCGTGCCTTCATTGGCCACCAGATCGTTGAACGAGTTTTGTCCGTTCAACTTGTCGCCATTCGGCTGCTCGTCGCAACTGTTCATCAGGCTGGACGCGACGCCGCCGGCGAGAGTGGTTTTGAAGACGCCCCCGAACCACCCCTGCCCGCCTCCACAGGTCCCTTTGTAAAACGGATCGCTGCCAATGAAGAAGACGTTGTCGCCGTCCACGATGGGCTGGCCATAGACCGAGGCCTGGTCGGCATATTTCGATTCATGGCCGGTGTCTTTGGGCAGCACATAGTTCGAGAGCAGAATCGCGTTATCCGGCGAATTGACAAAGAGCCCCCACGGGCCCGGGTTGCCTGCATTTCCGGCCAGCGCCACATTGCCTCCGGAGATGAACCCCTGAGACCACGCGTCGATGACCCAGCAGAACTCCGCCGCGCATCCTTTGGGAAATTTCGTCTTGTAACCGGTGCTGAAGTCGGCGATCAGGTGCAGATCGGCTTCGGTCGTATCCACGTTGGCCGGCGCCCACCACACGCCATCGTTTGCCGGCTTGCCTGCGGCGATCGCGGTGCCCCCGAACACGACCGTTCCCTGATCGATCGACATCCCCGATACGCCGTTGTTGTTGTACGGGAGATTGACGCCGCAGAATTTGCCGCCAAAACCCGGCAGCGTCATGGTGTAGTCGACCACGCGGCGCACCGTTCCGCCGCCGACCGGCACCGTATAGAGGCCGCCGTGGCAGTTCGTCTTCGGGTTATAGCCGGCGTCCTCCCCGTAGAAGAGTACCGTGCCGTCGCGCACCTGAAGATTGTCGGTGCTGATAACGGCAAATCCGGTGAACTTGCCGCCATTCGCGCCAAATGGAACCGAAGTATTGGTGTCGACCAGCTTCGACAGCTTGCCCGAGATCAGGTCGTAGGACCAGATCGAAGGCCCGTTGTCGGCGGTGCAATGGTCGTTTCCCTGATCCCAGAAAACCACCCACTGGCCGTCGATCGCCGGAAACCGGAGGGCGGGGTTGAACATGCCTTTGCCGTTTGGGCACTCTGTATCGTTGTCCACGACCTTCGTAATGGTCCAGGTCATCGACGACGACGCGGCGTCCGCCCTTTGCGCCAGCGCTGCGCCTGCTCCGGCAAGCACGCAAAAAATGACACTCCCGCGCGACAACATTTCATCTCCCTCCGCAAACAGCCGAGCCGTTCCTTTATGAAGTGTCCAAAAAGCGCATCCCGTCTTGCCGGATTCTCCTGCCCTTTCGGCACAGCCAAAAACA
>JASHQQ010000134.1 GCA_030039035.1 Acidobacteriaceae bacterium
CCCGGAACGGAGGGATCGTCAACGGAAACCGACCAGAGACAGGGAGCCGAGGGGAGACGCGGCGCAGGAAAGCGGGAAGCCGGAATCATTCCAGTGCCGGAAGATTCTCCTTTGCACCTTCATCCTCGATCCTCGCTTCGTTCGTGATCCCCGGTTTCCCGCGGCGCTTCCAGGATCGCGATGCTTTGAAGTCGCGCGTCGTCGTGGAAGAATCGATATTGCGAGCGGGAATTTTCTCCCGCTTTCACCGACAATCCCATGAACACCCCCACGATTCTTGCCACTCTTTTTGCCCTTATGGCTTGCGCAAGCCTCGCGCCCGGATCGGCCCGAACCAACGACGGTGAAATCCGTTTGCGCCTGCGCACACGCGTCGAGCCGTATCACGAGAGCGGCCCCTGGGTCGAGGCCCAGTACGAAGGCGCGATCCACCCATCAACAACCGCGATCATCATTACGGACATGTGGGACAAGCATTGGTGCGCCGGTGCGACCAGGCGCGTGGCTGAGATTGCAAGGAGAATGGAGCCGGTTCTCGAGGAGGCGCGGCGCGCCGGAATTCTGATCATTCATTCGCCCTCGGAAACCATGGATTTCTACGCGAATACTCCGGGCAGGCTGCTGGCGCAGAACGCACCGCAATCGGCTCCACCCGTTGAGCTGAATATCAAGGACGGGTCTTTGCCTATCGACGACAGTGACGGGGGCTGCGACACACCCGGCGACAAGGAACACAAGGCGTGGACGCGCGAGAACCCGGCGCTGACGATCGGTTCCGGCGACGTCATCTCGGACAACGGAACCGAAATTTACAATGTCCTGAAGGAACACGATATCGACACGATCCTTTACATGGGCGTCCACGCCAACATGTGCATCCTGAATCGCAGCTTCGGGGTGCGGCAGATGTCGAAGTGGGGATTTCGCTGCATCATCGTGCGCGACCTTATGGATGCGATGTATAACCCGGCATCCAGACCGTATGTATCGCATGCCGCCGGCACGGAGCTCGTTTACGAGTTCATCGAGCAGTACTGGGCGCCCTCGACCACCAGCACCGATCTGCTCGCAGGCCTGCGTGGAGAAGCGCTTCCGCGTGGCGATTGAGCGGGCTCTGGCGGGAGCAACTTGACCGAAAGGTGTCCAATGGAGCACAGCTTGAATGCAGACGGTCGTTGAGACACCTTCCTGTTTGCGAGCTGCCGAGGCGATCTTCACCGAGGCGGAGCGCGAAGATATCGTTGCCCCGGTGGCCGCAGACCCGGAGTACGGCGACATGATTGCGGGGACTGGCGGCTTTCGCAAGGCGCGCCTTCCGCGTGGTGGATTGGGCAAGCGCGGCTCATTTATATCTGGCGCAACGTGGCGTTCCCTGTCTTCCTCGTCGCCGTCTACGCAAAGAACAAGAAAGAGAACCTGACCCGAAGAGAGCGGAACGAGCCGGCGAAGCGCGCGGATGAAATCTTTGCCAAGTACAGGACCAGACCATGAGCAGGATGTTTGAAGACCTGATGACGGGACTCGGGGAGGTGGACGCCTTTCTGGCAGGCAAGACAGACGGATACAAGGTGACCGTGCCCGTGAATGTCGATGTCAGAAGCATCCGCCGAAGATTGAATATGACTCAATCCCGATTCTCAGATACCTTTGGATTCAGTCTCGATGCCGTGAAGCACTGGGAAGGCGGCAGGCGAACGCCGGAGTCATCTGCACGCGCTCTTCTGACGGTCATCGCGAAAAACCCGGATGCAGTCATCGAAGCCTTGCATCCGCACGTCCGGCGCAAGAGTCACGGGCTGGCCACAAAGGCGCCGGCCGCGACATCTCGCGCAGAGCGCAAGAGCCCGGCAAAGCAAGTCGATTCCGCCAGGGATCGCGCTTCCGGCCGGCGTCGAATCCCGGGTTAGCGAGAATTCGCTTCCAGATGGGACGTAACTGGCGGGCCAACGAGGGCTATTCGTCCCGCAGCAGAATCAGCGGATCGACGGCCAGAGCGCGCCGCGCCGGGATCCACGCCGCGAAGAGGCCCAGCAACAGCATCGTCGCGACGACGCCGCCGAGGACCACCGGATCCCTGGGCGTCGTCTGGTAGACGATGAGCGCCAGCACACGCGTGGCAAGCACTCCCAGCGCCAGACCCGCAACCGAACCGATCACGAGCAGGCGAAGGGCGCGTCCCAGCGACGCATGCAGGATCTGCCGCCTGCCCGCACCCAGCGCCATGCGAATCCCCAGTTCGCGGAGCCGCTTGCTCACCACGTAAGAGGTCATGCCGAAGATGCCGGTCACCGCCAGCATCGCACCCAGCAATCCCAGGATGCCGAGCGCGACCGTGGCTACGCGCGCAGGGAACAAGGCCGAATCCATCTCCTGGTTCCACGGTCTGATCGACAGTGGCAGCCCGGAGTCCAGTTGGCGCAGCGAACTCCCAAGAGCCCGCGCGATCTCTTCCGGATCGCGCTGCGACCGCGCCACGATCCACGTGCCGGTTCTCGGGTCCTGCAGAAACGAGAAGAACATGGCCGGCTGCTGATCTTCGGTCAACGTGCGATATTTTCCGTCTTCGACGACGCCTGCGACTTCAACCCGCACTCCGCCATAGACCTTGAAATGCGCGCCCACCGCCTTGTCGACCGATCCGAAGACCTTGACCGCAAACTGCCGGTTCACCAGCGCGACCCTCGGTGCGTTCTTGTCATCGCGCAGGGTCAGGTCTCTGCCCGCCAGCAACCGTGTGCCCGCCGCATCCAGGTACCCGGGCGAAACGCTGTAGTTCATGGCGTCAGTGGCAACGTTGGTTGGGCGGTAGTCGGTTGTGGCGTCGGTGTAGACGTACTCGTCGCCTCCGCCCAGGCTGAGCGGAAGCTGGCTCGAATAACCGGCTGCGGTCACGCCGGGGATTGCCGCCGCCGCTTCGATCATGCGCCGCTGCATCTCCGGAACGCGCTCGTCGGCGTACCCTGCCATGTGCAGATCGCACTCCATCAGCATAACGTTTTGAGGCTGGAACCCGAAGTTGTTGTGCAGCGAGCGCGCCAGCCCGCGCACGGCGACCAGCGACGCGGTGACCAGCACGGCACAGATCGCTATCTGCATCACAAGCAGCCCGTCGCGAAGCGTGAATCGCTTCATCTCCGCGGTGCTGCTTATGCCGGAACGAATCGTCTGCCACGGATCCGCGCGCAAAACCTGTCGCACCGGCACCATTCCGAAGAGCAGTCCGCTCACCAGCGCCAGCAGCAGCGCTACCGAATAGGTGCGAACGTCGGGATTCACCGGAATGTTGATCGGGACATCGGGAATCGGCTGCCACACGCTGAGCAGTCGCAGGATGGCAACGCCGCCCGCAAGCCCGAGCATTCCACCGGCCAACGAAACCAGAATCGCCTCGGTGAGCAACTGCCGCAGAATGAGGACGCGCCGCGATCCCAGGGCAAGCCGCAGGGCGACCTCCCTGGCGCGGTCAGCGGCTCGCGCCGCGAACAAGCTCCCCAGATTCGCGCACGCCGCCAGAAGAATCAACCCGGCGAGCAGCATCAGGCCGGCCATGAATGCCCTCGCCGGCCCGCCCAGCATGTCGCCGATCAGTCCAGGACGCGCCAGGGTGAAACTGATCCCGTCGTCTTTTGCGGGATAGGTCCTGGCCATCCAGGCGGCAAGAGCATTCAGGTCCGCTTCGGCTTCCTTCGGGGTCGCTCCCGGTTTCAGCCGTCCGACTACCATCGAGGAGTGATTGCCGCGCTCGTGCAGGGCATCGTAGCCCTCGAGGAGGGGTTGCTCGGCCATGGGAATCCACATCGCCGGCGCGAAAAACAGTTCGGTGCCGCGAAAATCCGGCGGCGCCACACCAATGATGGTGAAAGGGTGCTTGTCAACCTGCACCACGCGCCCCACCACCCCGGCGCCGCCATGAAAATGGCCGTGCCAATATGAATAGCTCAACACAATATACGGAGCGCTGTTCACGCCTTTTTCATCCGAGGCGTGGAAGAACCGTCCGAGGAACGGCTGAATGCCCAGCGCGTCGAAGTAGTTTCCGCTGGCGAGATAGGGCCACGCCGTGGATGGACTTCCGCCGGTATCCACGCCGGCGGGGCCAATGATGTCGAACGAAACCATGCTCTCGAAGGTCCGGTTCCGGTCGCGCAGATCCGTATAGTCGGGGTAGGAGTGCGAAGGGAAACGGAACCGCTGCACCATGTAGAGATTTTGTGCGTGGGGGACGTTGACCGGCCGCAGCACCAGCGCATTCAGCACGCTGAAGACCACGGCGTTCGCGCCGATGCCCAGCGCGAGGGTGAAGATCGCAGTGAGCGCAAAACCTGGAGATTTTCCGAGCTTCCGCAGAGCGATTCTGAGATCGTTCAACATGATGGACTACCCATACGCGCCGAACCGGCAGGGAGTTCCCGCATATTTTTGCGAGTTGCCGACCGGTGACGAAATGGCAGTTTTCCGGGACGAGATCGAATGGACTGCCGCCGGAATCGTGCCGTCCGGCGAGGGTAGCTCTGGAATACTATTGCGCAAATAGTAATCTTCGCATAGTATCAGGCACATGACTGGAAAAAACGAATGCCGCGACCTTTTTCCGGGGGCGCTGGAGATGATGATCCTGCAGACGCTGAGCCGGAGGCCGATGCACGGTTATGCGTTGGCCAAGCACATCAAGAGCATCTCCGACGATCTGCTGCAAATCGAGGAAGGCTCGCTCTATCCGGCGCTGCAGCGCATGCTGAAGGCCGGATGGCTGAAGTCGGAAGAAGGCGTGTCGCCGCGCGGGCGGCCGGTGCGCGTCTTCAAGGCGACACAGGCCGGGATGAAGCATCTCGAGCAGGAGAGATCGAGCTTCGAGAAGATGTTTGCCGGGATCAGCCGCGTGCTGGCGGTTGCCGGATCGTAGGCCTTTCACAAGGTGACTTTGCTTCTCCCACCCTTGCGGCAAGGGCAAATGCGCCGCAAGGATGGGGCACCCGGCCTGGAGGCTCCATATGCGATGGCCCGGAAAGATGCGGACGCGCAAGCAGCGGTACGAGGAGATCTCCGCGCTGATGAGCGAGCATCTGGCAGAAAAAACCGATGAGTTCATGGCTGGCGGAATGTCACGTGTGCAGGCCGAGCAGGCGGCGAAGCGGGAGTTCGGCAACGTGGCGCTGATCGAACAGCGCAGCCGCGAGGTTTGGCAATGGCCGACCGCCGAAAGCGTTCTTTTCGACGTGCGTTTCGGCGTGCGCCAGTTGATCCGTTCGCCAGGATTCACCTTCACGGCTGTCTTCACTCTGGCGCTGGGGATCGCCGTCAACGCCACCATGTTCAGCCTGGTAAGCGCGTTTCTGCTGCCGCGGCTTCCCGGACACGATGCGCAAAGCCTTGTTGTCGTAACCTCGGTCAATCCCGACGACGCGACTTTCCAGGCCGATACCAATCCCGTTTCCGCGCCCAATTATCTGGCGTGGAAGAAAGATTCGCGCGTATTCTCCGCCATGGCCGCGGGGGACGAATATCGCGCCGGAAGTCTCTCCGGACCGGGCCAGCAGCCGGAAGCGGTCTCGTACGCGGCTGTCACGCCGAATTACTTTTCGGTTTTTGGTGTTGCGCCCCAGCTCGGCCGTTCGTTCCTTTCCGGCGAAGATCAGCCGGCTCACGATCACGTCCTCATCCTGAGCCACGGCTTGTGGGAGCGCCGCTATGGCTCGGATCCTTCCGTCATCGGCCGCACAGTGCGCCTGAATCGCGAAGACTACACCGTGGCCGGCGTGATGGCAGCCGACTTCCGCCTGACCGGCTTCATTCCCCAGCTATGGATCCCGCTTGCGCTGACGGCGAAAGATGGCGCACCCGACGCGCGGAAAGATCGAAGCCTGTATCTGTTTGCGAGGCTCGCGCCCGGCGTGACGCTCGAGCAGGCACGCGCCGGGATGAGCGTTGCCGCACAAGAGGCCCAGCACGATTTTCCCGCGATGGAGAACCGCTGGGGCGCAGCCGTGAGGACGCTCGAGGATTTCCTGGTTCACAACTTCGGAATTCGCAGCGCTCTGGCCATCATCATGACGGTGGTCGGATTCGTTCTGCTGATTGCCTGCGCCAATGTCGCCGGTCTGCTGCTGACGCGCTCGGTGGGGCGCCAGAAAGAGCTGGCCATTCGCATGTCACTCGGAGCAAGGCGCGCGCGCATCGTGCGCCAGCTCCTCACCGAAGGTTTGATGATCGCCTTGCCGGGCGGCTGCGTGGGCCTTTTCCTCACTTGTTCCGGAATCCGGCTTTTGCGCGCCGGCTTGAACTTCAATGAAGCGATGAGCGCCGTGCCGGTGAGCCTGGACAAAAACGTGCTGATCTTTGCGGCCGCGGTGTCTCTGCTTTGCGCCGTCCTCTCGAGCCTTTTGCCGGCGTTGAAGGCTTCTCGCAGCGAGGTCAGCTCCGAGTTGAAGAACGACAGCCGCGGGGCATCGCCGGGCCGGTCTCACAATCGTCTTCGCCTTGTTCTTGTCGCCGGGGAGATCGCGATTGCGCTGTTTCTCCTCATCGGCAGCGGCACTCTCATTCGCGGAGCCTATCTGCTCGATCATCAGGAGCTGGGCTTCAGCCACGATCACCTTCTGACAGCAGGCATCCTGCTCGACCAGGCACGGTATGCCGATGCGTCGAAGCAGATCCGGTTCGTTCGCGCGCTGCGGCCGCAGCTCGAACAGATTCCCGGGGTGCAAGAAGCCGCGATCGTCTCCGATCTTCCCGCTTCCGGGTCCTCCCGTACGACCATTCACATCAAAGGCCGTCCCGAATCGCGCTCCAACGATCAGCTTATGGCCAACGATGTCATGGTCACTCCCGGCTCCCTCCATGTGGCCGGAGTTCCCCTGTTGCGTGGCCGTGCGTTCACCGAAGCCGATGACGCAGCCGCTCCCCGCGTGGTCCTGGTCAATCAGGAGTTCGTTCATCGCTACTTTCAGGATCAGGATCCCGTGGGCAGACAAATCAAGCTGGACGCGCCGGACGCCGCGCCGGCATGGAGCACGATCATCGGCGTGGCTGCGGACATCAAGAGCTTTTCCGAGGACCCGCGTGTCGATCCGGAGGTCTACGAAGCATTCCTCCAGCGGCCGGTTTCGTCGTTCTCTCTCATGCTTCGGTCGAACGTCGATCCGGATACTCTCGCGCCCGAGGTGCGCGCAGCCGTTGCCCGGCTCGACGCGGAACTTCCCTTGCTTCGCGTGATGAGCATGGATGAGGTGATCGACAGTCATCGCAACGGGAATCCGCTGTTTGAGGGGCTGCTCGCCACATTCGGGTTTCTGGCCATTCTTCTGGCGGCCATCGGCATCTACGGCCTGATCGCATATTCCGTGGGCCAGCGCACGCATGAGATCGGGATTCGAATGGCGCTGGGCGCCAGGGCCTCCGACATTTCGCGGATGATCCTGCAAGACGGGCTCAAGGTTGCCGCGGCGGGCTCTGCGATTGGATTCGTCACTGCCTTGCCGTTGCCGAAGATCTTCAACTCCATCTTCCCGGGCGTCCAGTTTGGCGCGCCCGGGGTGTATCCGGTCGTGCTCGGGTTCATGCTCATCGTGGCGCTCGGTGCAACGCTCGTCCCGGCAAGGCGCGCCTCGCGCATCGATCCCACGGCCGCATTGCGCAGCGAGTGATGTTGCGCGTGTCCGGCATCAACGGAACATTTCGTCAGAGAGGACCGTACCGAGGATCGTATGCAACAACCCATCTGGCCCTTTTCCCCGCGCCGCCGCCGATACAGCGAGCTTTCCGCGTCGATCCGCGAACATCTCGACGAGAGAATCGAGGAGCTCGTGGGGAGTGGCATGACGCGCACTCAGGCCGAGCAGGCGGCGAAGCGGGAGTTCGGCAATGTGGCGCTGATTGAACAGCGCAGCCGCGAGGTGTGGCAGTGGCGCGCGTTCGAGAATATCCAGGCGGACGTACGGTTCGCGCTGCGGCAGTTGGCGCGCGCGCCGGGATTCGTGATTACGGTGTGCGTAACGCTGGCGCTGGGGATCGGAGTGAACACGGCGATCTTTTCCATCGTAAATGCGCTGTTGCTGAAGGATCTGCCCTATCCGCAGCCGGACCGGATTGCGACGCTGTTTGCACGAACGACGGGAAGCGACTCTTCGGAAGGCAGCCGAAGCATCGACGGCGAACAGTGGGAGTTGCTGCGCGACGACGTGCCGTCGGCGATCGCCGCGGTGACATCGTTCCGGTCTCATACGACAGGCATCAACCTGGAGACGGCCACGCACGCGCAATACGTTCACGCCGGCCGCGTCTCGGCGCGATATTTCGACGTGCTGGGGCTGCGCACGGCGATGGGGCGCGCGTTCAACGCGGATGAGGATCGTCCGCACGGACCGGGCGCGGCAATTCTCAGCTACTCGCTGTGGCGGACGGTCTTCGGCGGGAGTCGCGATGCGATAGGACAGAAGATGCTGCTGCGGGGCGCGCCGTACACGATTGTGGGCGTGTTGCCGGAAGGCGCGACGACGCCGATGAATGCGGATCTCTATATTCCGCTGCAGCCGAGCCGTGACGGCGAGGGCATGTCGACGAACTACACCGCGATTTTGCGGCTGCGCGACGGCGCCACCTGGCAGCAGGCGAACGGCGAGGTGGATCGCGCGCTGGCGCGGAGCGAGAGGGCGCGGAAAGAGGCGAAGACCAATCCCGACGGGAAGCTGACCTACTATCTGGTGCCGCTGCAACAAGGCGAGACGGTGACCCTGCGTCCGCAGGTGCTGGCGCTGATGCTGGCCGCGGGGTTCATCCTGCTGATTGCGTGCGCGAATCTGGCCGGACTGACGCTGGTGCGCACGTTGCGCAGGACACCGGAGCTCGCCACGCGGCTTGCCGTGGGCGCGTCGCGCTGGCGAGTGCAGCGGCAGCTCTGGATCGAGAACCTGCTGCTTGCCTTGCTGGGCGGAAGCTGCGGCTTCGGAGTGGCGGTGCTGGCGCTGCGCGGCCTGCTCAAATTGCTGCCGGAGCAGTTTCTTCCCGTAACGAGCGTGCCCCTCGACGGCCTCGTGCTGGCGTTCACGCTGGCGGTGTCGCTGGCCACAAGCGTGCTGTTTGGCATGCTTCCCGCGCTCACCCTCCGCAGAGTGGAGATCCGCTCATCGCTGGCGAGCCGGGCGCTGGTGAGCGCGAAGAGCGTCCGGTTGCGCCAGGCGCTGATTGCCGGCGAGGTTGCGCTTACAGTGGTTCTGCTGCTCGGAGCGGGGCTGCTGATCCGTACACTCATTCACCTGGAGACGATGCCGCCGGGGTTCAATCCGCATGGGGTGATGACGGCGAAGGCATCGGTCGACGATGCGCGGTATCACGACCCGGTGGCGTTCGGCAAGCTGCTGCGCGAGAGCGTGGCGGCGATGCGGCAGATTCCGGGCGTGGAGAATGCGGCGGTAGGACTGAGTCTTCCCTATGAGCGCGCGCTGCTCAGTTCGGTGACGCTGAGCGACGGCAAAGAAGCGGGGCAGCAGGTCATGAGCAACTGGGTGTTCGTGACGCCGGGATATTTCGAGACGCTTGAGATTCCGCTGCTGGCGGGACGCACCTTCGGCGACGGAGACAACGCGCAGACGCAGCGCGTTGCCATTGTGGATGAGACTTTTGTGCGCAAGTTTTATCGCGGCGCGAACCCGGTGGGCCGGACGATCGACAAGAATATGACGATTGTCGGGGTGGTTTCGGATACGGCCTTGTCAACGGCGCTGGGGGTGTACGCCGGCGCGGGGCCGCTCACGGATGAAGAGACGGTCTATGTGCCCTACGCGCAGAAAGTGGATCCGAAGGAATTGACCGTGGTGCACACGTGGTTCCAGCCGAGCTGGATTGTGCGAACGGCGAAGCCCATCGGGGGACTGACGGGGCAGATGCAGCGGGCGCTCGACGGCGCCGCGCCGAACCTGCCGTTTTCCGGCTTCTATCGCATGGACGCGCTCGAGGCGCGGACGCTGGCCATGCAGCGCGTGCAGGTGGCGCTGCTGGGCACGCTGGCCGCTCTGGCGCTGCTGCTGAGCGCGGTGGGCATCTTCGCACTGGTGGCGAATCTGGTGACGCAGCGCACGCGGGAGATCGGGCTGCGCATCGCGCTGGGCTCGACCATTCGGCGGGCGATGATGCGCGCGGGCAGTTCCGGCGCAAGCGCCGCGGGTGTCGGACTGGCACTGGGATTGATCGCCGGCGCGGCGGCGATGCGTGCAATCCGCAGCGAACTGTGGGGCGTGGGAGTCTACGACGCGCCGACGATGTTGACCGTGGTACTGGTGCTGTGCGCGGTGGCCCTGCTGGCGGCAACCGTGCCGGCGTTGCGCATTGCCCGGATTGACCCGGCGAAGACGCTAAGGGAGGAGTGACCGGGAGCTATGGGAATCGGGAAACGGATCTTTGCGCGGAAGCGGATTTACACGGAGCTCTCCGAGTCGATGCAGGAGCACCTCGCCGAGAGAATCGACGAGCTGATGTCCGATGGTCTGACACATATCCAGGCCGAGCAAGCGGCGAAGCGCGAGTTCGGCAACCTGGCGCTGATCGAGCAGCGCAGCCGCGAGGTGTGGCAGTGGCCCACGGTTGAGTCGATCGCCTCCGACATGAAATTCGCACTGCGTCGGCTGCGCAAATCGCCGGCCTTTGCAGCGGCAGTGATTCTGACGCTGGCGATCGGCATCGGCGCCAACACCGCCGTCTTCAGCGTGGTCAACAGCGTGCTGATCCGGCCGCTGCCGTATCCGCAGCCGGAGCAACTGGTGAGCCTGCACCTGAATGCGCTGGGCGCGCCGGGACTGGCCGATTTCCGCGACGAGCTGCGTCTCTCGGCTTCGATGTATCTCACGTTTTCGGCGCACAATCGTACCTTCCAGTCGGTGGGCGTCTGGATCCCAGGGACAGCGAACATCACCGGGCTGGCCCGGCCGGAGGAAGTACAAACCGCACTGGTCAGCGGCGGAGTGCTGGAGGCGCTGGGCGTTGCGCCGGCGGCCGGACGATGGCTGAATGCGGCCGACCAGGATCCGCGCGGGACGAAAGCGGTGATGCTCGGCTACGGTTACTGGGAGCGGCGCTTCGGCGGAGACAAAAGTGCTGTGGGGCGCACGATTGAGGTCGATTCGCTGCCGCGTGTGATCGTCGGCGTGATGCCGCGCGGATTCGAGGTAGTGAACCGCGACTTCGACGTGCTGGCGCCGCTGGCCTTCGATCCGCGTCATCAGATTGAGGCGGGTTTTGCCTATCACGGCATAGCGCGGCTGAAACCGGGAGTGCCGGTTGCGCAGGCCGATGCCGACGTGGCGCGGCTGCTGAACGTGTGGATGGATTCGTGGTCCAACGGGCCGGGGAGCGATCCGCATTTTTACGTGACGTGGCAGATTGTGCCCGGACTGCGGCCACTGAAGGACGAAGTGGTCGGCAATGTGGGCAGCGTGCTGTGGGTGGTGATGGCGACGATCGGCGTGGTGATGCTCATCGCATGCACCAACGTAGCCAATCTGCTGCTGGTGCGGGCCGACGCGCGGCAACAGGAACTTGCCATTCGCTCGGCGCTGGGCGCTGGGCGCGGCCGCATTGCCCGCGAGCTCTTGATCGAAAGTGTGCTGCTGGGCCTGATCGGCGGAGCGGCCGGAGTGGGTATCGCGTACGGCGGCTTGCGGCTGCTTGTGGCGATCGGGCCGGCGAATTTGCCGCGGATGAGCGAGATCCGGCTGGACGCGCTGTCGTTCGCGTTTACGCTGTTTCTTTCGCTGCTCTCGGGGTTGTTCTTCGGATCGATCCCGACGCTGAAGTATATGCGGGCGCGGATTCCCGCATTGCACGGCGCGGGACGCACAGCGAGCCTGAGCCGCGAGCGCGGACGCTCGCGCAATGCGCTGGTGGTGGCCCAGGTGGCCATGGCGCTGGTGCTGCTGGTCGGCGCCGTGCTCATGATCCGCACGTTCGGACAACTGCGGCATGTCGATCCGGGGTTCGGCGATGCCCAACATCTGGAAACGATGCGCATCGCGATTCCGGCGACGCTGATCCACGATCCCGTGATGGCGACGCGCATCCAGAACAGCATCATCGACAAGCTGGCGGCGATTCCGGGCGTGAGCTCGGCGGGATTTGCCGCCGGGATGCCGCTGCAGCATATCGAGCCCAACTGGGACGATGTTTATGTCGAAGGCAGGACCTACCCGAACAACGAGCCGCCGCTGCGGCTCTACAACTACGTCTCGCCCGGATATTTTCACACTGCGGGAACGAAGATGATCGCGGGACGGGATTTTACCTGGACCGATGTCTATGGACTCAGGCCGATGGTGATCGTTTCGGAGAGCTTTGCGCGCGAGTCGTGGGGATCGGCGCAGGCGGCGCCCGGCAAGCGGGTCCGCGAGTACGGAAGCATGCCCTGGCACGAGGTCATCGGCGTGGTGCAGGACGTGCACGAGAACGGCATCATGGAGCCGGCGCCGGCGATGGTCTACTGGCCGACGCTGATGCAGGACCATTTTGGACCAGGGCCGACCGAGGCGTCGCGATCCGTCACGTTTGCCGTCCGGAGCAGCTGCGCGGGAACACAGAGCTTTCTCGCCGAAGTGCAGCAGGCGGTGTGGTCGGTGAATCAGAATCTGCCGGTCGCGTCGATCCGCACGATGCAGGATATCTACGCGCAATCGCTCGACCGAACCTCGTTCACGCTGGTCATGCTGGCGATCGCCGGATCGATGGCGCTGGCGTTGGGCATCGTTGGAATCTACGGCGTGATCTCGTATGCCGTGTCGCAGCGAACGCGCGAGATCGGCATTCGGCTGGCACTTGGCGCCAGGAAGAGCGAACTGAAATGGATGTTCGTGCGTTCGGCGCTGCTGCTGACCGGAACCGGCGTTGTGCTGGGCCTGGGCGCAGCAACGGGGCTCACGCGGCTGATGAAGTCGGTGCTCTTCGGCGTCAGCCCGCTCGATCCTCTCACCTACGCAGCGGTTCCGATCCTTCTTGTTGTCGCCGCGGTGCTGGCCAGCTATCTGCCGGCACACCGCGCGGCGTCCATCGATCCGTCCGAGGCGCTGCGGGCCGAGTGACTCTTCTCCTTCTTCCCGGGCAGGGTTGCAACATTTCGCCCCGCGTTGGCGAAAGGGTTGGATGGGGCGCGTCCGATTTCGTCTCCTCTTCCGCGAACATTTCTCAATGCGAAGGGCCTGGCGAGGACTTCTTTGCCGGCGAGCCGGTCTCGGTCCACAAAAACGTGAGCTGGTCGGCATCGTCCTGGATCTCCTGGTCCACGCTGACACCGGCCGAGTGGCCGCCGGAGAGGCTGTAGTGCAGCAGGATGGGCCGGTCGCTGGACGAAGCGGCCTGCATTTCGGCGGTCATCTTGCGGGCGTGCAGCGGGTCGACGCGCGTGTCGCTGTCGCCGGTGAAAAACAGGATCGCCGGGTACGCCGTGCCGGGCTTGACATTCTGGTAGGGTGAGTACTTCAGCAGATAGAAGAACTGCTGTTCGTCGTCCGCCGAACCGTACTCGGTGATCCAGTGCGATCCCTGCTCAAATTTCTGGTAGCGCAACATGTCGAGCAGCGGATAGCCGCAGACAACGGCAGAAAAAAGCTCGGGATGTTGCGTGATGGCCGCGCCCATCAGCAGTCCGCCGTTGGAGCGGCCGGTGATGGCGAACTGCTGCGGCGAAGTGTACTTGTTGTCGATCAAGTATTGCGCCGCGGCGAAAAAGTCGTCGAAGACGTTCTGCTTCTTCCCGAACATGGCGGCTTCGTGCCATTTTTCGCCGTACTCGCCGCCTCCGCGCAGGTTGGGCACGGCGAACCAACCGCCCTGCTGCAGCCACCACGCCCGTTCGGGGCTCCAATCCGGAGTGATGTTGATCAGGAAGCCGCCATAGGCGAACATCAGCAGCCGCTCGCTTCCATCCTGCTTGAGGCCCTTCTTGCCGGCGATGAACATCGGCACTTTCGTTCCATCTTTCGACTGGAAGAACACCTGTTTCAATTCATACTGCGAGGTGTCGAAGGAAATCTTCGGCTGAAAGAAGACCTCGTGCTTTCCGGTAATGGTGTCGAGGCGATAGATCGT
>JASHQQ010000135.1 GCA_030039035.1 Acidobacteriaceae bacterium
TTGGCGTCGGGGATAAGATGCATCAACCTTCGCGCGATACAGTGACTCAGGAATTGCGATAGCGCTTTCCATTGCGGTCGTGGCGGACCGCATGGCGCATGCGCATGTCCAGCGCATTCTGCGTTGTCGAGCGTTCGAAAAGTCTACAGGATCAACAACCCGGGACAAACGAAATCAGGCTGCAGAGGCAGGAGGTCTCTTCCCATGACTCGATCGAACCAATGCACCTCGGCTGCCCCCGCCGCGCTCGTTGCCTTGTTGACTCTCGCCGCGCTGCAGGCTTTCCCGCAGCAGGCGCCCCAGACCGATCGCGTGGTGCCGACGCTGGTGAACTATGGCGGAGTTCTGGCTGACGAGAACGGCAAGCCGCTCAACCATGCGATCGCCGTGACGTTTGCTCTCTACGCCGGAGAGCAGGGGGGAGACGCATTGTGGTATGAGACGCAGCAGGTGCAGCCGGACGCGCAAGGGCGCTATGCGATTCTGCTGGGCGCCATGAGCGATGAGGGGTTGCCGGCCGGCCTGTTTGCTGCCGGCGAAGCGCGTTGGCTGGGCGTGCAGGCGGAGGGCGAAACGGAGATGCCGCGCATCCGGCTGCTGAGCGTGCCCTACGCTCTGAAGGCGGGCGATGCGCAGACGCTGGGCGGGTTGCCGGCCTCGGCGTTTCTCCAGGCCGCGCCGAAGAGCACGGACGGGACAGCGAAAAAGGACGCTGTGCCGCTGACCGAGCCGGCAGTGACCGGTTCGGGGACGGCGGGCTATCTGCCCATGTGGGATAGCGCGTCGGACATCACAACTTCCGCGCTCTTTCAATCGGGAACGGCGCCGAGCGCGATGGTCGGCATCAATACCGCCAATCCCGGCCAGGCGCTCGACATCGGCAGTGGCAGCCTCATTGTCGAGAATGGCGATCTGATGCTGCCGCAAACCACCAGCCTGACGAGCGGAGCGATCACGATGGGCGGCACGCCATTTATCTCGGCGTGCTGCGCGGCGAACACCTTCAACACCTTTGTGGGGCTGGGCGCGGGAAACTATACCAATCCTTCATCGGATAACACGGCTGTCGGCTATCAGGCGTTGACTTCAATGAACTCTCTCGCGACCACTGAGAATACGGCGGTGGGGGCGACCGCGCTGACCAACAACCTGGCCGGATCCTCGAACACCGCGGTGGGAGTTTCTTCGCTGCTGGTGAACAAATACGGCTCCAGCAATACGGCAGTGGGCACGAGCGCGCTGCAGAACGTGGACGGGCTTTACAACACCGCCTTGGGCCAGGGCGCCGGCTCAGCCCTTTCGTCGGGCTCGAGCAACACATTCATCGGGCAGGGGGCGAACGCAGGAGAGAGCACGTCGAGCCTGACCAACGCGACGGCGATCGGCTCCGGCGCGGTCGTAGCGCAGAACAACTCGCTGGTATTGGGCGCGTCCGGGGTGAACGTCGGCATCAACACGTCGACGCCGGCCTATACGCTCGACGTAAATGGGACGGCGAATTTCTCCGGGCTGGTGACGTTTTCACCCAGCCAGACCTTCCCGGGCGGCAGCGGAAGCGGGACGATCACAGGTGTCACCGCGGGAGCGGGGCTGACCGGTGGGGGCACGAGCGGCAACGTGACGCTGAGCCTGACCAACACCTGCGCCAAGGGGCAGGTTCTCGCGTGGAACGGCAGCACATGGGCATGCACGTCGCCGGCGGCGAGTCCTGTGACGGGCGTGACCGCAGGCAAGGGTCTGGTGAGCAGCGTGAGTGGCGGCGTGGTGACGTTGAGCATCAACCCGGCGAAAACCCCTCAGCTTTCCGAATCGAACAAATTCACCGGAACGCAGACAATCGACGGCAACCTGGCGCTGACCGGGAGCGGGAACGGCGTGAGATTTCCCGATGGATCGGTGCAGACGACGGCGGCAACGGGCGGCGTTCCTTCGGGTTTCATGATTCTGGGCGCAACTCCGGCGGCGCCGCCGGGATACACGCTGTCGGGCTCGGTAGTTACGGGGAACACGATGACGGAGATGGCGCCGCTGATTACGGCGCGAACTCAGCCTGCAGTGGCCGTGATGAACGGCACGATCTACGCACTCGGCGGTCACATTCCGCCCACGAGCAAAAACAGCCCTTATTGGACCAGCGCGATGGAGGCGCTGGACGTTTCGACGAATCAATGGTCCTCGCTCAAGCCCATGCCGTTTGAGGCAGGAGGGTTTGGCGCGGTCGGCGACGGGGGCTACATTTATGTCTTTGGAGGATGCCTTCTCAGGGACAGGAGCTACGACATTTCGACAGAAACGTGGACCGAACTGACGGCGTTTCCCTACCCCGCCTGCGATTTCGGCTCGGCGTTCCTGCCCAACGCGACGCCGACCGGAGGGACAGTGTATGCCGCGGGCGGGACTACCGACTTCGGGGGAGAGTATTGGGACAATTTCGTCGCGTCCACTCGATATGGAATCTGGAGCAATGCGGGACCACCCATGCCGACGGCGAGGGGGTACCTGGCGATGGCCCTCGATCCGGTGGGGAATAAGCTCTATGCGATTGGCGGAGCCGACCTCTCGTCGTCCACGCCGAATACGGCGTCCATACTGAATACCGTCGAAGTATTCGATCTGGTGAGCCGCAAGTGGAGTACGGCGCCGTCGCTCAATGTACCGCGCAGCCAACTGGGAGCAGCGTATTTGAATGGAAAAATCTACGCCATCGGCGGGTACAACGGGACTTCGGTAGTGAATACGGTCGAGGTTTACGATCCGGCTTCGAACACCTGGACGGTGGTCCCCTCGCCGCTGCCGGCGAAGGAGTCGTTCGGGACGGTGGTTTCGGGAGGGTTCATCTACCTGGTAGGCGGAGATGCCGGCCTGGTCGGCGGACGTGTCGACATCCTGAACAGCGTCGAACAGTACCTTCCACCCGTGACGCTGTATACCTACGCGAAGGACTAGGGCGGAACGATCCAGACCTGGGTGCCGGGCGTCGGCATCACGCGAACAGAATGCACATCGGGGCGGTCGCGGCGTAGCTCTTGCCCTCGTCGGACAGTCTTCCCGTCTTGGCATCGCGCGCGAAGACGCTGATTCCGTTCGAATCCTGATTGGCCACGAGCATCCAGCGCCCGGTGGGATCGAGCCCGAAGTTACGCGGCGTTTTTCCGCCGCAGTTGGAGCGCGCGATCGGCGTGAGCGCGCCGGATTCGGGATCGCACCGGAAGCTATAGAGGAAGTTATCGTCGCGGTTGGCGAAGTATACGAATCGGCCATCGCTTGCGATCACCGTGTCGCAGCCGCGCGTGGCGCCGTGGTGATCGGCCGGCAGCAGATCGACGTGAGTAACGGCAGTCAGCATTCCATCGTTCTTGCGCCATTCGAGGACATCGACTGTTGAATCCAGCTCATTCATCCCATATGCGGTGTGGCCGTTGGGATGGAAGCGCAGTGTTCGCGGGCCGGCTCCGGGGAGCGAGTGATACTTGCCGGACGCGGTCAGCATCGCCGTCCCGGTGTTGAGGTGGTAGATATGAATGCAGTCGCCGCCCAGATCGTTCACATAAGCGAAGCGATTGTCCGGCGAAAACGACGCAAAATGCGCATGCGCCGCCTCCTGGCGATCCTTGTTGGGTCCGTGCTCCGTGTAGTGCTCGCTCCAGACAAGCGCACCCAGGCGTCCTTCGGTGATCGGAAAACTCGCCGCGCTGCCGCCTCCGTAGTCTGCTGCAATCAGCACGCGGCCGGTGCGATCCACCGCCACGTGGCACGTGCCCTTGCTCGCCGAGTTCTGCGCGGAGAGTTGCCCGAGTCTCCCGCTCTCCACACTGAAGCTCGCCACCGCGCCGGTAGGCTTGCCGTTGAAGCTCTCCACTTCCGACGCGGCGTAGATGAACTTGCGGTCCGGCGAGAACGCGATCCAGTCGATCGTCGGGATGTGCGCCGCAACGCCGGCGGGCGCCAGTTCAGCCGTGGCCGGATCCCAGTCGTAGGCGAGAATTCCATCTGGCGAACCGGAAGCGACGAAGACACGCTCCTGTTGAGGCGAAGCCATCGAAAACGTGGATGCTGCAAATGTTGCAGCGGATGCATTGGCGAGGAATCCCCGGCGAGAGAGGTGAGCCATGACAGATTCGATTTTCGCCGACGGAGCTTGCGCAGCGCCACTCTCGTAACGATCAGCTCACCGCCCCAGCGCGAACACCACGTTCACTGTCGTCTCCACTTCCACCGGCTGCCCGTCGAGCACGTATGGCCGATAGCGCCACTGCCTCACCGCGTCGATGGCGGCCTGCTGCAGCATGGGCGGCCCGCCGACCACGCGCAGGTTCTCGATCGTGCCGATCTTCGAAATGGTGGCCTGCATCACAATGGTGCCTTCCACGCGCGCGGCGACGGCAATCGGCGGATACAGGGGAGTGACCTTGTAAATCAATTGCCCCTGCATCACCCCGGACGAAACGTGCGCCGGACCCTGCGGCGCCTGCCGCACAACCGGCGCGACGTTGTGCGAGCGAAAGACATCGCCTACGCTGCCGGGAATTCCGGCGTTCGAATCCCACGACGCCACCGTGTCGGTCATTGCTGCTTCGGGCGCGGCTGGTGTGAGTATGCCCTGCGGAATTCTGGGAGGTGCGAGAAGTCGTCCTGCAACCAGTTCGGGACGAACAGAAGCGGCTTGCGCAGTTTGCTGCCTGACTGTGGGCGGCGCGGCCGGCGGTGGTGGCGGCGCTTCCATCAGAAACGCAATGCCCGCGCGCGGCAACGCATCGGGATAGATAAGCGGAACGAGAATCAGCGCCAGCAGGATCGATCCATTGAAGACGAAGGCCGCAACCATCCAGCCGCGGCTGTGCGTGTGGATTCTGCCGGTGGATTCGAAGGTCGAGTCTTCGAACATGGTGACCTCCCGAAGATGGTTTCAGCCGCGCCGGCCGGGAGTTCCGCAAGTCTCGTCGCACACGCGTCGCGAACGCTCAGCGTGCGCAAAGAGAGCGCGGCGAGCGGCCATCACGGCCCTCGGTTCATCCCCTCCGGAACCACTGTGCTCGTGTAGACACCACGCTTGGGGAAAGTGTTCCCGCGCGGATTGCCGGATTCCGTGCGGTACACTTCGGGCAACCACGAAGCTTCCCCAGAGGTCGCGATGAAACTGCCGTACTGGTTGATGCTTGCCGCCGCCGCAATCGCAGGATCCAGGGCCCAGGCGCCGGAAGGCGCAACTGCTCCGGGCGCGCAGCCCGATCCCGCCGCCACGCTGCGCTACATCCACGGCGCGTGGGACACACTGACCCGCTCGGCCACCGATTGCCATTCGCTGGTCGACATCAAGGTCACCACGAATCCGGTGCTTTACATTCCGGCGGAGATGCCGATACCGAAGGATGCGCTCGACGCGGGCCAGAAATGCCACGTGAAGATTGCCGCGCTGCCGCGGCGCATCGGGAAGATCGCCGACGTGCGCCCCGAGGAACTGCCCGCGGAAGGACTGCTCTATCTGCCCTATCCCTATGTCGTGCCCGGCGGCCGATTCAACGAAATGTACGGCTGGGACAGTTACTTCATCGTGTTGGGCCTCGAAGCCGACCATCGCGAAGCTTTGGCCAAAGATATGGTCGATAACTTCTTCTTCGAGATCGAAAACTACGGCGGCGTGCTCAACGCCAACCGGACTTACTATCTCACCCGCTCGCAGCCGCCGTTTTTTACTTCCATGGTGCGCGCGGTCTATGAAAACCCGGCAAGCTTTCCCTCCACGCCCGCCGGCCGCGAAGAAGCTCACGCATGGCTCGAACAGGCTTACACGCTCGCCGAAAAGGACTATTCCACCTGGGTGCGGCCCGAACATCTGGCGGGAACGACGACGCTCGCGCGCTATTACGACTTCGGCAACGGCCCCGTTCCGGAAATGGCCGACGACAGCACCTACTATCCCGACGTGATTCGCTGGATGGTCGCGCATCCCAGGGAGACGGGCGCCGGCTATCTCGTCAAAGGTTCCGAGCACCCCGCCGGCGAGGATGCCGGGCGGCTCGCGCAAACCAGTTGCGACGTGCGCACCAGCCGCGTCTGCGAGCGCGCCTGGGCCGACGGCTACCGGCTCAGCCGCGAGTTCTACAAAAGTGACCGCGCCATGCGCGAGTCCGGCTTCGATCCGAGCTTTCGCTGGGGGCCCTTTGCCGAAGCCACGGTCAATTTTGCGCCGGTGTGCCTCAACAGCCTGCTCTACCGCTACGAGCGCGACCTCGAGCATCTCGCGCACCTGCTGGGCAAGGTCGAGGACGCGAGACGCTGGGATCGCCGCGCCACGGCGCGCGACGCCGCCATGCAGCGCTATCTCTGGGATGCAAAGGAAGGCGTCTTTGCGGACTATGACTTCGTTCACGCGCGGCGCTCGGGCTATGCCTATATCTCGTCGCTTTATCCTCTGTGGGCTGGCGTCGCGACGCGCGAAGAGGCGCGGCAAATGGTGGCGAAATTGAACCTCTTCGAGCGGCCGGGGGGACTGTCGATGAGCAACTTCAACTCCGGCATGCAGTGGGACGAACCGTTCGGGTGGGCGCCGACCAACTGGATCGCCATCGACGGCCTTGAACTCACGGGGTTCCGCGACGACGCCCGGCGCATCGCCCGCAACTTCGACACGACGATCGACAACGGCTTTGCGGCCGACGGAACCATCGTGGAGAAATACAACGTGGTGGCGAGAAGCGCGCAGGTGCAGGTGAGCACCGGTTACAAGGTGAACCAGGTCGGCTTCGGATGGACAAACTCGATCTATCTCAAGCTGAAGCAATTATTGGGCGAGCCGATCGGGAGCGGGCAAAACCAGGGCTCTGACCGCCTGAACATTTAACAAACTTGGGTGCCCCAGGTCAGTGCTTTCGGACCTGGGAGGGCATGATCGCTGGTACAACTTCATAGGGTCAGGGACCTGGCTGCAAGCCGGCATCAATATGTCCACTCCCACCCTGGCGGCGAAAACAAAAGCGCCGCAAGGATGGGGCACCCGTCATCGTGACGAACCGCAAATCCTTCGACTCGTTGCCGCGCGGAACGCGGCGACTCGCACAGGATGACAAACGAAGCTCAGAACTCTGAACTGCGAACTGCCCGCTACTCCGGCAAATTCATCTTCCCCGCAACGCTGAACGTACCCGTCACCACCGGCGCGGTCGTGCCAGACTGGCCGCCCCCAATTGAAATCGAATACTTGCCTTCGGCCACAAGCGGCTCGCCGGCTTCGGTCACCATGCCCAGGTCGCGCGGCTTGAGCTCGAAGCGCACCTTCTGCGAGGCGCCCGGCTCGAGGTGC
The DNA here is from genome assembly GCA_030039035.1 of Acidobacteriaceae bacterium. Classification (GTDB taxonomy): domain Bacteria; phylum Acidobacteriota; class Terriglobia; order Terriglobales; family Acidobacteriaceae; genus Telmatobacter. The sequence continues at coordinate 7,301 of JASHQQ010000135.1, forward strand.
ACCCGCTCGAATCCGCGCAGCGCGCGCAGCGGCGCTCCCGGCACATCGGGAAAGCTGAGATAGAGCTGGGCTACTTCGTCGCCGGCCACCTGGCCGGTATTGGTCACCGTAGCTTCGGCGACCACCGGATCGCCGGCTTTCACCGGGCTCGTGGGAACCGTAAGTTCGCTGTAACTGAATTTCGTATAACTCAGGCCATAACCGAAAGGAAAGAGCGGCTCACCCTTGAAGTACCGGTAAGTCCGGTTGTGCATCGAGTAATCCTCGAACGGCGGCAACTGGCTGTCGCTCTTGTAGAACGTCACCGGCAGTCGACCGGCCGGATCGTTGCGTCCGCTGAGCGTGTCGGCCACCGCCGTGCCGCCTTCTTCGCCGGGATACCAGGCATCGAGAATCGCATTGGCATGCTCGTTGGCCCAGTTCACGGCCAGCGCGCTGCCGTTGGTGAGCACCACCACCAGCGGCTTGCCCGCCGTGGCAAGAGCCTGGAGCAGATCGCGCTCCGGCTGGGGCAGGTCGATGCTGGTGCGGTCTCCGCCCAGGAATCCCGGCTCGCTCACCGGCATCTCTTCGCCCTCGAGTTCGCTGGTGATGCCCACCACCGCGACCACCACGTCGGCATTGCGCGCCGCTTCGATGGCTTTGGGATCGGGCGCGAGGTCCACCTTGTTCCACACCAGCCGCACTACCGGCGTCCCGGCGCGAAGCTGCGCGTAGCTCACTTCGAGCTTGTACGGCTTGCCGGCTTCGAGGTGCACGCGCCCGAAGTGCGTGTCCACGGCGCCCATGCTGAACCCCTGCGCGACCTGTTTGCCGTCGATCATCAGCCGCGTGCCGCCTTCGCACTCCACGCCGAGGTTGTAGTCGCCGGTTTCCTTCGGCGTGAGCGTCGCTTCCCAGCGCACCGCCAGCGGCTTCACGTTGGCGGCTTCGGCCGGCAGCGCCGACGCGGAGAAATCGATATTCGGCTCGACGCGCGAGGCCAGAATCTCGGGCTTCACATTCGGATTCGCCATCGCCTGCATGTTGAACTTCATGTAGCTGGCCTTCACGCCCGGCTGGCCGTCCGTCGTGAGCAGCTCCGCGGGCACCGGCGAGCCTTCCTTGTTCAGGAACTGCGTGCCGGCAACGAAGTCGACCGTGTCGCCCTGGAACCCGGCTTTGATGCCGTCGAGAATTGAGACGGTGTGCGTGGGGATGCCGGTGTAATTTCCCAGCAGCACGCGCGTCTGCTCGGCCAGCGGCCCCACCACGGCGATTTTGATGCCCGAAGTCTTCAGCGGGAGCGTGCCGTCGTTTTTGAGCAGCACCATGGCTTCGTCGGCCACCTTTCGCGCCATCTCGCGGTGCGCCGGGCTGTTCAGCTCGCTCTCGTCGATCTTCGAATAAGGAACCATCTCCGGCGGATCGAACATGCCCAGCTTCATGCGCGCCGTATAGAGCCGGACCACGGCGCGGTCGATGTCGCTCTCCTTCAGATACCCTCCTTTCACCGCGTCGAGATAGGGCTTGTAATCGTGGTCGTCGGTCACCTTCTGCGTAAAGTCGACGCACTCGTTGTCCATGCCGCGCTGAAGGCTGATCGCCGAAGCCTGCGCCTGCGAGGGCTCGAACTTGTGACCCTCGTAGATGTCGATCACCGCGCCGCAATCGGAGACGACGTAGCCCTTGAAGCCCCACTTGCCGCGCAACTGGTCCTCGAGCAGGAACTGGTTGGCGCAGGCCGGCTGCCCGTTGATTGCGTTGTAGGCGCACATCACGCTGTCGGCCTTGCCTTCGGTGACCGCGGCCCGGAAGGCAGGCAGATAGGTGTCCAGCTCGTCGTGCTTGCTCACGTCCACGTCGGCAAAGTGGCGCGTCGGCTCGGGGCCGCTGTGCACCGCAAAGTGCTTGGGCGTGGAGATGACGCGGTAGTACTTCGGATCGTCGCCCTGCATGCCGGTGACAAAGGCCACGGCCATGCGCGCGGTGAGAAACGGGTCTTCGCCGTAGGTCTCCTGGCCGCGCCCCCAGCGCGGATCGCGGAAGATGTTCACGTTCGGCGCCCAGAAATCGAGCCCCTGGAAGATGTTGCTGAATCCGCCGTTGGCCTTGACCGCCTGCACGTGCTTGATGCGCGCCTCGGTGCCGATCGCGATCGCCATGCGGTGAATCGCCGGCGCGTCGAACGTTGCGGCGAGGCCGATGGGCTCGGGAAATTCCGTGGTGCCGTCGACGGCCACGCCGTGCAGCGCTTCGCTCCACCAGTCGTAGGCCGGAATATTGAGCCGCGGAATGCCGCGCGCCTGGTTGACGAGCTGCTGGGCTTTTTCTTCGAGCGTCATGCGCTTCACCAGGTCGGCGGCACGCTGCTCCGGCGCCAGGTTGGTGTCCAGGTACGCCGGTCTGGCTGCGTTCTGCGCGCGCGCCGAAGCGGCGAATCCGCAAAGAGCCATCGACAACGCAACCAGCGGCACAGTCATTTTGTTCATGAGTCTCCCTCGCCCGGGAACGGCTGGCGGCTCCGCAACAGGAGATGGCTCCGCCCGCCCCCGGCAGCCAACGCTAAGGCGCGCAGCGGGTTCTGTCAAGCGCGGACGGTCGTGTGCGGATGCTCCAACAAATCGGTTTATTCAAGGCTGCCATCCGCATTCAGCGATACGTCGGCGGATAGGGAGGATACGGCGGGTGCGCGTAAGCAACATAGGGTGGCGGCGCGGCAATGGCCCAGATGAGCGCCGCGATCCAGCCGAAAAACGTCCAGCCTGTAAACAGGTTCAGCATGGCAATGCCGAAGCGGCTGTGCACACCGCGCCCGCAGGCGATGAGCGTGGGCAGAAAATAGAGCGCAAGCCCGAAAAGGCATCCGGGAACATGGAACATTGGACAATTCCTCCCAAGGCCGGCCCCGGGAACTCATGGGCGATGGTTGCGCGCCGGAGAACGCAGTACATCGTCCGCATCCGGAGGGAAATACGGTGTAACCTTGCGCAAAGTTCCCCGTAACACAAGATAGAGGCGCGAACCCGATGATCGAAGGCGCCCAGACCGGCCTGCACGAGAGAAAAGAACCCGTGGCCGATCGACAGGAGGCGCAGCGCGAAGAGGCCGAAGCGCTGCTTGCCTTCCAGCGCGGCAATCTCTCCGCGTTCGAAGCGCTCTTCCGGCGACATCAGCGCGCGGTCTTCGGATGGGTGCTGCGCATCGTCCGCAATCCCGCGGCGGCCGAGGAGATCGTGGTCGAAGCTTTCTGGCGCATCTATCGCGCCCACGCACGGTTCGATCCGGCGCGGGGGTTCGAGGCGTGGGCCCGGCGCATCGCCACACACGCCGCGATCGATTTTCTGCGCACGAAGCGGCCGGAAGTGGAATTGCCCGCGCATCTGCCGGCGCCGGAACCAGCCGATCCGGCCATCGCCGGCGAGCTGCGCCGGGCGACGGCGATGGCGTTTGCGAAGCTGCCCGCCACGCTGCGCGTCGCCGCCACGCTGGCCGTGATCGAAGAACGGCCGCACAAGGAAGTCGCCGCGGCGCTGGGAATTTCGGTTGGCGCCGTCAAGCTGCGCGTTTTTCGCGCGCTGCGCAAACTGAGAAAGGAACTCGAACGGCAGGGAATTACGCCATGAATGAGATGGAACAAACCCGAATGAAGAATCTGCTCAAGCAGGCACTGCCGCCGATCGAGTCCGGCCCTGCCGGCGAGCCGGAGCCGCGCCGCGACCTCTGGCCGGCAGTGCTGCAGCGGCTCGACGCCAGGCCGGCGCCCGTGCCCTGGTTCGACTGGGCTCTGATCGCCGGGCTGGTGGCGCTGGCCGGGATCTTCCCGGCATGGATTCCCGTGCTGATGTACTACCTGTAACCCGCGAGCCCGCAAGCTCGCACGCTCTGGAGGACGCCATGAATACCCATCCTTACCTTCGCGCCTTTCTTTCCGGGGTTTTTGCGCCCACCCTGATTCTGCCGCTGCTGCTCACTTTCTTTGTCGTCACGCGGCTGGTGCTGCATTGGCCCATCCCCATCGAGCGCGGCCTGGTCTTTCCCATGGCGCTGGTGCCGGCGCTGTGGGGGCTGTGGAGCATGCTCTGGCTCTGGTCGCACCCGCAGACGCATCTGCCCGTCGGCGTGCACGGAGCCATTCTTCCCTTTCTGCTGCTGCCGGCGGGAACCCTCGTGGCCCGCTATGTGGGCATCATCACCCTCGACGCGTGGGTCGTCACATGGTTCCAGGCGTTTCACATTCCCTATGTGCTCATCGCCTGCGGATTCCTGGCTGGGATCGCTGCGTACTACCTGGTGTGGAAGTACATTGTCGGATTCCTGAACCGGGTGCTGGGGATTGCGTGAAAGGCAGGGACGGAGGGACTAAGGAACTAAGGGACTGAGGGACCAAGGGAACAAGAAAGCTGAAAGCTGATAGCTGAAAGCTGATAGCTGAAAGCTGAGAGCCGATCGCTGTGAGCTGTCGGCTGCGAAAGGAGCAGGCCATGTTCGTTCTCATCCGGACACTCGCCTACGCGACCCTTTTCATCGGGTTTCTGCTCATTTACCTGCCCGAGCGGCTCCTGGGCTGGTCTGGCATTGCGCGTCCGGCTTCCATCGACGCTCCGCAGATCGCCGGCCTTTTGATCGGAACCGCGGGGGCCGCGCTTGCGCTGTGGTGCGTCTTCACCTTCGCGTTCATCGGCAAAGGCACGCCGGCGCCGTTCGACCCTCCGCGCCGGCTCGTCGTGCGCGGACCCTACCGTTTCGCGCGCAACCCGATGTACATCGGCGCGGCGCTGGCGCTGGCCGGGGCGGCGCTGTTCTATCGGTCGATGCCGCTCTTCGGCTATGTCGTACTCTTTCTCCTCGTAACCCATCTTTTCGTGCTGATCTACGAGGAGCCGACGCTGCGGCGGAGCTTCGGGGAGGAGTACCAGGCCTATTGCGGCAGCGTGCGGCGATGGTGGCCGCGCGCGGGAAGAGGGACCAGGGAAGAGGGAACAGGGAACAGGAAATAGGGAATAGAAGAGTCAAGGGCTAAAGGCTGAGAGCTGATAGCTGTCCACTGTCCACTGTCCACTGTAAACTGCGAACTCCGAACTGCGAACTATGGATGGCCAGCCCCGGCAGGATCTCTCCCGCCGGGGATGTCGTTTGGGTCGAACCTTCGGCAAAAGGACTCGTAAGCCGAATTCTGTTCGGAGCGGTTCCACAATTCATGCGTCGCGAAGCCGCGGCATTCGAGTGGCATTTTCCTCAAGAAGATGCCAGCTTGAACACCAACGGCCAAGCCACATACATTGTGGAACCGCTCCTCTGCGGTCATTCCTCTAGGCGCCGCGTTGCCGCGAACGCTCCTCAGCGACCTACCCGGAGGTTGCGACCATTGCATGGAGCAGACCGGCGAACGCATTGCCGCCCGTAAGCTCCACTCGAGCCGTCTTGGCGCGCCGGGCCGGCACGCCGCACAGGCTTGGCTCTTGAGCCCGCGCATCCCTCCCTATTTGGTCTTGCTCCGTGTGGGGTTTACCCTGCCTGCGGCCTTACGGTCGCAGCGGTGCGCTCTTACCGCACCTTTTCACCCTTACCACTTCCACAGAGCAACTCCAAAGGGCTGCCCCACGCAGTGGCGGTATCTTTTCTGTGGCACTGGCCGTCCATGGGCCTTGAAGCCCACGTCCCGGACGTTATCCGGCACACTGCCCTGCGGAGTTCGGACTTTCCTCTCCCGGCAGAAACTGCCGGCAGCGACCGCCCGGTCCTCCTGCCGGCTTTAGTGTACCGCGAATCAGTTCGCAGCTCACGGCAGACAGCTCTCAGCTTTCAGCTTTCAGCTTTCAGCTCTCAGCTCTCAGCTCTCACTTTGAGCTTTTAGCTCTTGGCCCTCGGCTCTTCTATTCCCTATTCCCTATTCCCTGCTCCCTGTTCCCTCAGTCCCTCAGTCCCTCCGCCCCCTGGACGCTGGGCCCTCCGTTCACACCCGCAGCTCTCTTCGCGCCGTCTCCGCGACGCGGCCGAGATCCGAGGTCGTGAGCACTCGGATGCGGTGCTCCTCCATCGTCTCCACCCCGAAGCGGTACATCTCCAGGCGCTCGGGCTCGTCATCGGTGGCGCCGACCTTCGCGGCCGGCTCGACGATCGCCGTCAATTCGAGTTCCGCCTTCTCGAGGCGCTCCACTCCGGCGCGCAGCGCGGCCGAGGAGAAGGCCAGCACCTTGGCGGCCTCGACGCCCGGTTCGAGGCTCACGGCGTGGAAGATGCGGATCAGGCCGTTGGGCCGGTAGCCGCAGTCGAGGCGCAGCGGGTCGCCGGGCCGCGTGTAGTCGCTGGCGGCGATCCTCTTGCGGAGAAGGTCCCAGACGCCGGCGCGCTCGAATTCGCCGCGCATGCGGGCCTGGATGGCGGCGCGCCCGCCCAGCCGCGGAATGCGCTCCTTCGGTGGCGGGTCAACGTAAAGCCGCATCAGCTCCTCGAGGCCGGCAGGCAGGCTCTCGGCCAGATACGCCCTGGTCTCGGTCATCTGCACGCCTAACGAGAGGGAATCGGAGAGCATCCGCATCAGGCTCTCCGCCACGTCCGGCCCTTCTTCGCAGCGCCGGCGCAGCTCGCTCT
>JASHQQ010000136.1 GCA_030039035.1 Acidobacteriaceae bacterium
CGCTTAATCCCGCGCTGACCGGTGTGCAGAATCTCTTCAATGCCGGCCGTCTCGCCATTGTTGCCAACACGGGAACGCTCATTGCACCCGCGACCAAGACGCAGGTGAATGCCAACAGCGTTCCGCTGCCAGACTCGCTGTTCTCGCACTTCGATCAGACCGCCGCGTGGCAGGCTATCGCTTCGAATCTGGGCAGCGGCGAGCACGTGGGCTGGGGCGGCGCGGTCGCCGACGCCATCGAGAGCATGAACATGAACTCCAATTCCATGTTCACCTGCATCTCGACCGCGGGCAACGCCTTGTTCCTCGCCGGCGAAACGTCGTATCAGCTCAACGTCACGCCGGCGGGACCGATCCCCATCTACGGGTTGGCCACACCTGCGTTCGGCGGCACGGCCAACGTGCTGCGGTCGATACTCACCACCGACGAGACGAACCTTTTCGCGAAGGAATACGAAGCGGTCATCGTTCGGGCCATGCAGGCGCAGGCCATACTCGCCAAGGCCATGCCGCCGGCCGGCAAAGGCGGCGTCGCCAATCCGCCGCAGTATCTCGATCCCCAGACCAAAATGCTCACCGACAATCCCCTGGCCCAGTCGCTGCAGACCGTCGCGCGCATCATCGCCGGCAAGGACATGCTGGGCGTGACGAGGCAGATCTTCTATGTGCAGCTCGGCAGCTTCGACACGCACAACGACCAGGCGCCGCTGCACGCGCAGTTGCTCACGCAACTCGGCGAGGCGCTCGAGTACTTCGACGGGCTGATGACCACGATGGGCCTTGGCAATCAGGTCACAACCTTCACCGTCTCCGATTTTGGCCGGACGCTGACGAGCAACAGCAATGGCACCGACCATGGCTGGGGAAGCCACCACTTTGTCGTGGGCGGCGCGGTGCAGGGCCAGAATATGTACGGCCAGTACCCGGTCATCGGCTCGAACCAGGCCAACGACGTGGGCGAAGGGCGGCTGATTCCCACCACGGCCGTGGAGCAGTACGCAGGCACGCTGGCGCAGTGGTTCGGCCTGTCGGACAGCCAGGTTCGGCTGGCGCTGCCGAACTTTGGAAACTTCGGCTCGAGCCCCTATATGGGATTCATGGGGTAGAGCCGGGGATCAGGTTGCTCTTCGGTTTTTGCACATTCAACCGGGGGAGAACGCCAGGTCTTTCGCCGCGTCCGGCTGCGGCGGAAGACCTGGCCGGGTGGTGAGAAGCGCATCGAGAGCAGGATCCTGCAGACGAAATTTCGGTGTCGACACTCACCCGCCCACGACCCAAGAGAGTGTCCTTCATTCATTCCGTCTTTGACGCAAGATGTATTGCGTTTGTGCAGACAACGCCAGCACCAGCGCGCCTAGGAAAATGTGATCGGCCCCGATCTGCGCTCCAGCAACGCGCCAGAAGCCTCTTTCCCCGCACCACAAAGGCGTACACCAACTCAGCATCGTCCAAATTAGGGTGCAAGTGATTGAAATGGACAGACCCCAAAGGCAAACGACGGACCACCTCCCAAACCGAGTCAAGACCAGATACATCGGTAGTGAAAGGATTGGCAATGTTCCATAGAAGAGTAGGAACCAAGCCGGAGGATATACGCCGGTACTCAAAACGCGGCTCACGTATGAGCAGCCTGAAAACACGAGAAAAATGCTCGCCGCTATCACACCAGCACGAATGATGGTTACAGGTCGCATCTCTGGGATTCAACGAGTCCGACGAAGTTTAGACACCGCACCCTAGGGGGGCGTTCCGGGTAACGAGCCTATTAGTGGCCGGCTTGGAATTAACGCCACTCAGCGATTCCAAAGAGAACCGCAAGATCCTTCCGCTTCGCTACGCTCTGCGTCAGTATGACAGCTCTTGGGGAACGCGCGGCGCTTTTCGCTCTCTTCTGGGGCTCTGACCGCTTGAAGATGTGCCAGACTTGGGTGCCCCAGGTCCGTGTTTTCGGACCCGGGAATGCACGATCGTTGGGATGAATTCATTCGGCCGGAGACTCTAGACCACGATCACGGCCGATCCTTCTTCGCTCTCGTGCTTCACAGCGGCGAGCGCCGCATTGGCTTCTTCGAGCGAGAATGTCTTCACCGCCGGCCGGATATCGAGCTCACCGGCCAGCGCGACAAACTCGCGCGCGTCCTGCCGCGTCATGTTGGCTACGCTGCGCATCTGGCGCTCGCCCCATAGCAATTTGTCGTAGTCGAACGCGGGCACTTCATCGAGATGGATCGCGTTGATGGCGACCACTCCGCCTTTGCGCAAGGTGGAGAGCGCATGCACCACGACCTTGCCGCTGGGCGCAAAGGTGATCGCGCGATCGAGCTCAACGGGAGGTCTCGCGTTCTCGTCGCCGACCCAGGTTGCGCCGCGCGCTTCCGCGGCCTTACGGTGCGACTCGCCGCGCGTGACGACGTAGACCTGGCAGTCCCACGACTGCAGGACGCGGATGGCCAGCGATGCCGAGCTGCCGAAGCCGAAGAGGCCTACGCGCTCGCCGCGCTGGACGCCGGAGACGCGCAGGCTGCGATAGCCGATGATGCCCGCGCAGAGCAGCGGCGCGATGTGCGCGTGGTCGAGATTCGCGGGCAGCGGAATCGTGAAATCGGCGCGCACCGCAACATACTCCGCATAGCCGCCATTGACCGAGTAGCCGGTAAACGCCGGATGCTCGCAGAGATTCTCCATCTCGTGCCGGCAGAACCAGCAGTCTCCATCCACTCCGCTCATCCACGAGACGCCGACTCGAGCGCCGATCGGCAGCTTCGCTGTTGCGCTCTCAACGACCTCGCCGACGATCTGATGGCCGGGAATGATGCGCGGCTGGATCGGCTGCAGGTCGCGCTCGACGATATGAAGATCGGTGCGGCAGACTCCGCAGGCCAGCACCTTGAGCAGCACCTGTCCCGGTGCCGGTTGCGGTTGCGGGACATTCTCGATTGCCAGCCAATTGCCGGGCGTGGCCTTGCCGGAATCGAAGACGGCTGCTTTCATGCGAGTGTGGCTCGACCGTGCGTTGCCCTCAATAACACTGGCATTGTAAGTTGCGGGCCGCAGTGACCGAAAACGAATTTGGTACCCGGGGAAAGTTTCGTTGCCTGCGATGGAGGGCAGAACCGCGGATCCGTCGACTCTGTTTGCCGCAGAAAGCGCGGCAAACTCCGCTCCGGATGACAACGAGTCCATGTTGCTGACCTTGGGCTCATGACGCTAGATTTTCGCCACCAGCTTGGCATCGAAGGCCTGCAGCAGCCCGTCGACGTTTGAAAACTGCGCAAGCGGCAGCAGGTCGAAGGTGGTGGCGATGCCGAACATGATGCGTTTCCCGTCGACCTCGAGGATATGCTGATGCGGACCGGAGGTCTGTCGCGCGATCTCCTGACGCAGGGCATGAGGCGAGAGCTGCCGGCTGAGGATCAGCATGATCACGTCCCGGCTCCAGTGGAACAAGCGATCTTCAGGCCGCAACGGCTGTCGGAGGAATCCCACGGCGCTCTTCAGGTAGTCCACCGCCGCTTCAGAGCCGTAGCGCTCCTCGATGGTTTTGAACAAAGTGAGCTTGAACATGACAACGTGACAGCGGAAGTCGGCGCCGAACTGCGAGCCGAGATAGTCCCTGGCCTGCGCGGGTCCAGGCAGGCCGGCAGGGCTCTTGAACTCTTCCTGCGGCTGAACGTCGACGGTGTCCCAATCGGACTGGGAACGTCCGATCAGCTCCGCCTTCTTGAGGATCTCCTTTTCCGTCATGGCCGAGCGATACATCTCCACTCCCAGGTTGATAGCCTTCACCAGTTCGGCCTTTTCGCAGGGCTTGGTGAGGTAGCGGAAGATGTTGCCCTGATTCACCGCCTGGATGGCCGACTGGATGTCGGCGTATCCCGTCAACATCATCCGCACGGTATGCGGCGCTTTTTCGCGGACGCGCGCCAGGAATTCGGCGCCGTTCATGCCCGGCATTCTCATATCCGAGATGACCACCGAATAGGGTCCGTTCGCCTGGATCGCCGCGAGGCCCTGCTCGCCGCCCATGGCCGTGCTCACGGAAAACTCGCCGTGCAGCACCCTTTGATAACCGCGCAGTGCGGACAATTCGTCGTCGACAAACAGGACACGATCGCCGATCACGCCTTCCTCCGCCGAAGTGCTCTACGGACTGAATCGGCAGGTTCCCCGAAAACAATGAGAGGTCGTTGCGCGGAAAGCCGGCGCGTCGGGCAGCTTGTGTCCATCGCGGCGCTTCTGCGCGAAAGCGGACGGGAGAATTGGCGTCTGGCCTGGGCGCGTGAAACCGGAGATTCCTCAAGCTTTGCGCAGGCGCGCCGAAGATCAATGTGTCCCGCAAACGGGTTTCCGGTTTGCGCCGGCCCGAGGCGCGCTCTCAGGCGGAGAAGGTCCAGTGAAAGCTTCGATCGGGGAGAGATCGTTCCACCTGGCACTCGTCCCGGTCTTTCTGGGCGTCGCATTGCTCGCCGCGGAGCTGCTGCAGCCGCTGGTTCCCAACATCGCCGAATACCTGTTTCTCGGCGCCGTGGTGGCTACGGCCTGGATTGGCGGTCTCGGGCCAGGACTTGCCTCAGCGTTGATCGCGCCGTTTGTCTTCGATTATTTTTTCCTGCCTCCGCTTTATACCTGGGGAATCAGCGAGGAGGCGAGGCCCTACGTCGTTCCGTTCCTGTTGAGCGCCATCGTGGCCGGCTGCATGAGCGGCTCCCGGCATTCCGCGCGTATTGCCGCGCAGGACGCCGTAGTGGACCTGCAACAGAGCACGGAAAAGTTCCGGCGGATCCTGGCCAATCTGCCGGACCTTTCCTGGACCGTGGACCAGGATCGCCGCATTGTTTACATGAGCCCCAAGGTCGTCAATGTGCTCGGCTATACCTCGGAAGAGATTCGCGCCGGCGAAGGAAGTTTGCTGACGACCAACATCCATCCGGACGACGCGGCTCCCGTCGCCAATGCCTGGAACGAGTTCTTCAACACGCAGAAACCCTTCGACATGGAGTATCGAATCCGGTCCAGGGACCGCGCCTGGGTGTGGATTCACAACCGCACGAAAGAAACTTATCGGGAACAGGGAATCCTGTACGCGGACGGCCTGCTTACCGACATAACGCCTCGCAAGCAGGCGGAATCCGAGCTCAAATCGAAGACGGCGTTCCTTGAAGCCCAGTTGAATTCGACCAATGCGGGAATTCTCGTTCTGGATGAAAACAACCGGGAACTGTTCGTGAACCGGCGTTTTGCCGAGATCTTCGCTGTTCCGCAAGGGGCGCTCGGCGATTCCGGGGACGCGCCGCTCCTTCGCCATGTACAGCAATTGGTCAAAGATATCGGGACATTCGCCGACAAGGTGAAACACTTCTACGGCCATCGTGAGGAATCGACCGAACAGGAGATCGAGCTGAAGGATGGAACCATTCTCGACCTCTATTCCGCGCCGGTTCTGGACGAGACGGAAAAGTACTACGGCCACATCCTGACCTTCCACGATGTTACGGAGAGACGGCGCGACGAAGCCATGCTTCGCCAGCTTTCCGCGGCCGTGGAGCAAAGTCCGGCATCGGTCATAATCACCGATCCGTCAGGAAAGATCGCCTATGTGAATCGGAAGTTCTCTGAATGCACGGGCTACAGTTTCGATGAAGTTCGGGGAAAGACGCCGCGGATCCTCAACTCCGGTTACTCCGCCAGCGAAATGTATGTCACCTTGTGGAAGACCATTCGCGCCGGCAAGGAGTGGCGCGGAGAGTTCTGCAACAAAAAGAAGAATGGCGAGCTTTTCTGGGAATCGGCAGTCATAACTCCGCTCATCGATCAGAACGGGAAGATCACTCACTTTCTGGGCGTGAAGGAAGATATCACGGAGCGCAGAAAGCTCGAATCCGAGCTCCGCCAGGCACAGAAGCTCGAAGGCATCGGGCAACTGGCCGCCGGCATCGCGCACGAAATCAACACGCCGACGCAGTTTGTCACCGATAACATCACGTTTTTCCAGGACTCATGGACCGCCGTTTCCCAACTGATCGGGAAGTATCGAAAGGCGAACAGGGACTACCTCGAGAAAGCGTCTCCTTCGGCGGCGGCGGAGCTGGGCGAAGCGGAGGCGAACCTCGATCTCGATTTCATCTGCGAGGAAATCCCGCATGCCATTGCGCAGAGCCTCGATGGCGCCAGGCGGGTGGCCAACATTGTTCGCGCCATGAAGGAATTCTCCCATCCCGATTCCGCCGACAAGACGGGTACCGACCTGAACAAGGCCATCGAGTCCACCATCACCGTCGCCCGCAACGAGTGGAAGTACGTGGCGGAGATGGCAACGGACTTCGACGAGACCATTCCGCCTGTCGTTTGCTACGCCGGAGAAGTCAACCAGGTCATCCTGAACCTCGTCGTCAATGCCGCGCACGCCATCAAGGACAAGGTGCAAGGCAACGAAAAGGGAAAAATCACGATCAGCAGCCGCAACCGCGGCCGCTTCGCGGAGATTGCCATCGCCGACACCGGCATGGGGATTCCCGAGGAGATCCAGTCGCGCATCTACGAACCGTTCTTCACCACCAAAGATGTCGGCGTCGGAACGGGACAGGGACTGGCGCTGGCTTACAGCGTGATCGTCAGGAAGCATCAGGGCAAGCTCTGGTTCGAGACCGAAAAGGGGAAGGGAACGACGTTCTTCGTCCAGCTTCCGCTCGAGACAGACGGCGTGCCGGCGGAGAAGTGATGCCCAAGCGCCTGTTGTTTGTCGACGACGATGCCATGGTGCTGGCCGGCCTGCGCCGGGCCCTGCACTGCATGCGCAACGAGTGGGAGATGCGCTTCGTCGACAGCGGCGCGGTGGCGCTCGCGACCCTGGACGGGGAGCCCTTCGACGCCATTGTCACCGATATGCGCATGCCCCTGATGGACGGTGCGCAATTGCTGGAGCGGGTCAAGGAGCGGCATTGCGACGTGGTGCGGATCGTTCTCTCCGGGCAGTCGGAGAAAGAGGCGGTGTTGCGCTCCATCGCCCCGGCCCATCAATTCCTGTCCAAGCCCTGCGACGTGCAGGAGCTCAAGGCCCGGCTGGCGCAGGCCTTCGCCATGCGCGATCTTCTGCGCAACCCGTCGCTGGCCGCCATTGTCTCGCGTTTGCGCTCCATTCCCAGCCTGCCCACGCTCTACAACGAGCTTTCGGCCGCGCTGGCATCGGAGAACACGTCGATCGCGGAGATCGAGCAGATCATCTCGAGAGACGTCGGTATGGCGGCGAAGATCCTGCAACTGGCCAATTCGGCGTTCCTCGGTGCGCGCGGCCATGTATCCAGCCTGTCGCACGCGTTGTCCCTGATCGGCGCGGAGATCATTCGCAGTCTCATGCTCTCGATCCATGTCTTTTCGCAGTTCGACCGTCATTCGCATGCCGCGGCTTATATCCCCGCCCTCTGGGATCACAGCATGGAGGTAGCCTGGATGGCGCGGCGCATTGCCGCATCCGAGACCGGCGCCAGGGCGGTTCAGGAAGAGAGCTTCACGACGGGTCTGTTGCACGACGTGGGCAAAATCGTGCTGCTGGCCGAGATGCCGCAGGAGTACCGGCGCGTGATGGAGCGCGTGGCAGGCGGCGAGAGCTCCTACCGGGACCTGGAGACCGAATTCGTGGGTTGCACCCACGACCAGATCGGGGCCTATCTGATGGCGATCTGGGGGCTTCCCGAGTCGATCGTTCATGCCGTCGGATCGCATCACGCGTCGACCGGCGGGAAGGAGCCGCAGTTTTCGCCTCTGACGGCTGTCTACTTTGCCGATTTCATCGCCAGCGCTGCCGATTCGTCTCCGCTCAACCACGACTTCGGGCCCGACGCGCATCCTTTCGATTCCCCGGTCTTTTCCGCCAGGGAGCCGGTCTGGCGCGGCTTTCGCGACGAGTATCTTCTCGCCCAGAGGGGATGAGCGCGATCGCATTCCCCCGTGAACCGGCAAATGTGACGACCAATACATCCAGGCTTCGCCCATCGGTGCTTCTCTGAGTGGATCACGGTCGCCGCGCCATGCGCGGGGGGGAGGTGAGCTATGCCACCCGGGACGAAGCGCCCTTCAGGGGGTTCCATCCAGCTCCAGCATCGGCCGGAGCTGGTCTCCTACGATTCCAGCCACGAGTGCAGTCTCGATCACTGGCTGGAAGTCTACTGGCTTGTCGAGGAAGAGTACCAGTTCGCCAAGGCCGCCGATGCCGAAGTATGGGAAGAGATCCCGGAGCGAGTTCTCCTAGAAGTGTAGGCCCCCGCCGCAGATGAGAACTTCGCCGGTCACGTAGTCGGAGAGCGGCGAGCAGAAGAACAGCACTGCGCCCGCGGCCTCCTCCGGCGTGCCCAGCCGGCCCAGCGGGCATGCGCTCTTGACCGAGTCGAGCAGGCTCTGCTGCACACCCAGCTTGATCCGGTGCCCGTGCATCTCCATGCCCGGGCCGGCGCCATCGAGCGGCTGGACCAGCCGCGTCTGGATCAGCCCGAATCCCACTGCGTTGACGTTGACGTTGTATCGTCCCCACTCCTTGGCCAGTGTCCTGGTCAAACCGATCACTCCGGCTTTTCCCGAGGAGTATCCCACCTGACCGGGATTGCCGTCGGTGCCGGAGATCGACGTGATGTTGACCACCTTGCGCATGACGCGCCGGCCCGCGGCAATCTCCTTTTTCGCGGTTTCGCGGATGTAAGTCGAGGCGGCCCGCAGAAGCCGGAACGGAGTGACGAGGTGGATCTCAAGCATAGCCAGGAACTGCTCGTCAGTTGTCTTCTGGATGACGTTGTCCCAACTGTAGCCGGCGTTGTTGACCACGATATCGATCGCGCCGAAGGCCGCCAGCGTGGCGCTGACGATCTCCCCGGGCATGGCGGGATCGGTCAGGTCGCCACCCACGTGGCGCACGCGACCGGTTTCTCCATACCCGGCTTCGGACTCGAGAAGCATCTTCTCGTCCAGGTCGTTCACCATCACCTGCGCTCCGGCCGAATAGAGCCGCCTGGCAATGGCCTTGCCGATGCCGCGGCCTCCGCCGGTCACCAGGGCTGTCTTGCCTTCCAGCGTAAACGGCATCTCGATTCCACTTTCGGGGCAGGTTTGCAGGACTGCGGATTCCATGATCGATTCACCTCGCCGGGGGAATGCTGCTTCTGCTGTACCGCAGCATAATATAATTGCTGCAGTGCACAAATGTCCAGCGCGGCGACACAAGGACGTGCATGGCCGTTCGCTGCGGGGAGTCAATGGGCAAAACCCGGCTGCCGCTCACTGTTCCGTTCCCCGATTTGCATATGTGCAGCGACCCGCCGGAGCATCGTGGCCGCTGTCGTGGCGCCGTCGTTGCCCGCACGAGTGTGATCCACGGCACAGAGACGGGAAAGAGCTACCACTAAAGTCATTAGGTCCGCAGTTCCCGGCTGGCAAAGCGCACGAACTCTTCTTGCCTGCTGAAAAGACGCCGCCGGCCGGGTCGCGGAAGGCTCCCGGGTGGCGTGCTGGGCGGCAGAGCCCGTATCGCACTCAGGTTTTTGACCCGGCGGGGATGCCGAAGAGCGGCGAAAGCGCGGCTTCAGTCCCGATCGGGCCGCAAGCGGCCTGTGCGAACCCATCGCTGCGAAAGCCTCCCACCACTCCACGAGCCATTTTGAAGTGCGCGTACGCGGCAGCGGAGCTGTCCTTCTCGCTTCCGCATGAGATTACTGTTTCCGCACAAAACGTCCGCTCTCTTCGAATGCTGGCGATGAGAAACGGTCTGTCGCGCTGAAAACGGCCGTGTCATTTGCAAAAAGGTCGATTCCACGCCAGGGAAAAAGCGAGGGTTCCATGCCCAATCAGGACATCGTCATCTTAAGCGCCGTGCGAACGGCGATCGGGAAATTCGGAGGCGCGCTGAAAGATATTCCTCCCACCGGACTCGCAGCCACCGCGGTGCGCGAAAGCCTGCGGCGCTCGGGCCTGGCGCCGGGCGACATCGGTCACGTGGTGATGGGAAACGTGATTCACACCGAGGCAAGGGACATGTACCTTGCGCGCGTAGCAGCCCTGCGCGCCGGATTGCCGGTGGAAACTCCGGCGCTGACTCTCAATCGCGTTTGCGGAAGCGGGCTGCAGGCGATTCTCACGGCCGCCGAGACGGTCGCGCACGCCGATGCCGAGGCGGCGATCGCCGGAGGCGCCGAATCGATGAGCCGCGCGCCGTACTGGCTGCCTGCCATGCGCTGGGGTGCACGCCTGAACGACACCAGTGCCGTCGATGTTCTGGTGGGCGCACTGACCGACCCGTTCGATGGAATCCACATGGGACTCACCGCCGAAACCGTCGCGCACCGATGGGGAATCACGCGCGAGGACCAGGACGCTCTGGCCGTCGAAAGCCACCGGCGAGCCGTCAGGGCCATCCAGGAAGGCAAGTTCAACGATCAGATCGTTCCTGTTGAGCTGAAGACGAAAAACGGCACGACGCTGTTCGTGACCGACGAGTCTCCGCGGGCCGACACCAGCCTGGAAAGCCTGGCCAGGCTGAGACCTGCGTTCGACAAAGCGGGGACCATCACGGCCGGCAACGCCTCGACCATCAACGATGGCGCCGCGGCGGTGGTTCTGATGGATGCCAAAGCCGCCGGGCAGCGCGGGCTGAAGCCGCTGGCCCGGCTCGTCGACTATGCTATCACCGGCGTTGAGCCTGCCGTCATGGGAATCGGGCCGGTATCCGCGGTGCAAAAGCTCTTCAGGAGAACAGGGCTTTGCGCCTGCAACATCGATGTTTTCGAAGTGAACGAGGCCTTCGCCGCGCAGTTGCTTGCCGTGAGGAACGAGCTGGGATTTCCGCCCGAAAAAACCAATCCCAACGGAAGCGGGATCTCCCTGGGCCATCCTCTCGGCGCCACCGGCGCCATCGTCACGGTGAAAGCACTGCATGAGCTGCGCCGCATCGGCGGCCGCTATGCCCTGGTCACAATGTGCATCGGCGGCGGGCAGGGCATCGCCGCGATCTTTGAGGCCATGAATTAGGCGGTGGAAGGAGTCGTTCCGGCAATCCTCGGGTTGCGAAAGACGACTGATTCGCGTGGTAGGTCCCGGAAAGGAGCAAGCATATGGGCACAGCAATTCTGTACGAAGAAGAACTTTCGCTTTCGAAGCCTCTTGCCGGCAAGGTGGCGCTGGTCACGGGCTCTTCCCGGGGTATCGGACGCGCCATCGCGATGGAACTCGCCGACAGGGGAGCCGTCGTTGCCATCAATTTCCGCACCGCACAGGGCGACGCGGAGGAGGTGCGGAGCCGGATACGGGAAACCGGTGGCGAAAGCCGCATCTTTCAGGGCGACGTGGCCAACCGGGTCGAAGCACGCAGGATCGTGAGCGACGTGCTCGACGAATACCGGCAGCTCGACATCCTGGTCAACAATGCCGGCATCACCCGCGACCGGAGCATCCGCAAGATGACCGACGACGACTGGCTCGACGTGATCGACACCAATCTGCACGGCACCTACTACTGTACCAGCGCCGCATTGCCGTCGATGATCGGGCAGAAATTCGGCCGCATCGTCAACATAGCGTCTTTTGTCGGCCAGGCGGGCAACTTCGGCCAGGCCAACTACGCCGCCAGCAAGGGCGGCATCATCGCCTTCACCAAGGTGCTCGCCCTCGAACTGGCGAAATTCAACATCACGGCCAACGTGGTAGCGCCGGGCTTCACGGCTACCGATATGCTGGGCGCGGTGCCGTCCGACATCCTGGAACAGATCAAAGGCAAGATTCCCATGCGGCGGTTCGCCGAACCGGAGGAGATTGCCAAGGCCGTGGCATTTCTGGTGTGCGATGGCGCCCACATCACCGGCCAGCAGATCAACGTCAACGGCGGCATCTATATGTGATGTAGGGCCCAATTCACTCGGACCGGGTGCCGAGCCACTTTTCGATGTGCGGCCAGGTGAGCTTGTGCGCCGCGCTCCCCGCCATGATGCCGATATGTCCGCCGGGAATGCGGAAGAGCTCCTTGTCCCGGCTGCTCACCTTGTCCATGATCGACACCGACTGGCATGGCGGCGTAATGTGGTCGCCCTCGGCGATCATGGTGAAAAGGTTGGCGCGCACGCGGCTCAGGTCGACGCGTTGCCCGCGGATCACCAGTTCGCCTCTCATGAGCCGGTCGTGGCGATAGAAATCGTCGATGAGCTGGCGGTAAGCTGCGCCCGCCATTGGGATGCAGTCGGTGACCCAGGTGTTCATGGCGTGCCATGCCTCCACCGCGCGGGGATCGTCGATGATGTCCCACAGCCGGGCGTAGTTGCCCACGAAGTTCTCGACCGGCTTGAGCATCTTCGCGCCGTAGTCGATCATCTCGCCGGGCATGTTGCCGAAGGCCGCCAGCACCTTTTCCAGCGGGAAGTACCTTGAGTCGGTCCAGCGCGCGAAGGTCAGGCCCTGGCGATTCGAAAAATCGAGCGGAGCCGTCAGCAAGAGAAGATTCCGAAGGCCATCGTCGGGGCGCATCGCCGCATAAATCGTGGTCAGGATGGCGCCGATGCACCAGCCCAGCAGGCTGAACTCCTCCACGCCGGAAACCGCCTTCATCTTGCGGATCGCCCGCGGCAGGTATTCGAGCGTGTAGTCGTCGAACTTCAGCTCCTGATCCTCAATGCCGGGAACACCCCAATCCAGCAGGTAAACATCGTAGCCGCACTGGACCATATGCTCCACAAAGCTGTGGCCCGGCCGAAGGTCGAGGATCGAGGGCCGGTTCATAATGGCAAAGATCAACAGCAACGGAATGCGATGTCTCTGTCCGGCAGGAACGACAGGGATATAGCGGAAGAGCCTTGCCTTGTTCAGCGCCCAGACCATCTGCCTGGGCGTTTGGGCAATCCGGGCCCGGGTGGTCAGCACGCGGCTCAATGTTTGCAGCCGCTGCTCATACAGTGTGGGTCGATCGGGTCCAACCGCAGCCTCTGCCATCTCTACCTCTTGCTTCCCCGCATGCCCCTTTTGCCCGGTAGCCCGGCTTCCGCTCCTGCGGGCCGGGTGCGTTTCCCGGCCGCGGGAGCCGGTGGCGCTGGATTGGGCGCCTCTGCCGGGCTGGCTGCCGTCGCCGCCGCTTTCTGCTGCGCCGCAAAAACAGCGTCCAGCTTCGCGTCCATGTCGTCAAGCCGCATCTCGAGGTTGGTAAATCGCGCGGCGAGAGAAGCAACTTCCTGGCGCGAAGGCAGGGATAGCTGCTCCAGCGCATGAACCATGGATCGTCCCAGCGCCTCGCGGAATGGCGTCGAGGCTGTCAGACAGGCATCGAGCATGGCGCCGGACGCCTGCGCGTACCCTTCGGAGTTGACCGCGTCAACCATGACCCTGGCCACTGCGTCCAGGGACGCATCGCGCATTCCGCGATACGGTTCGAAGGGATCAAACGGTTTCGCAGACCCACCTGGCCCGTCATTCATCGGCAACTCCAATGTGGCAAATCACACGGCAGCACATATCTCGTCGCGTTGCCGCATGAGCCAATCGTACGGCCGCGGGTCACGCAACGATGTGAGCGGGATCACCCGGGTAGCCGGCGGATTCGTTCAGTGCACGGCCTGAAACGGCTTGGCAGCAATATCCAGCAGTTCCTTCTGCGTCTCGACAAATGTGTCCACGCCGTGCTGCAGCGAATCGGCCAGCGCCTCGGCCGGGGTTCCGGAAAGGCCGAATTGCCGCTTTGCCGTGTCGACGGTCGCCTTGCTCTGCGCAGCCGAAAATTCGAGCGCCTTCTTCTGTGCCGCCACCGAGCGCTCCACGGTCTGTTGCACCACGGCAACGGCGCCCTGCGTGGCTCCGGAGACCGACCTCGAGCGGTCGATGGCCAGATTGGCGATCGCGCGGGTCTGCTCCACGACGAGGTCGATCGCGCCTTTCTCCGTCTCCGCGAACCGCTCGAAAGCATTTGCTGTCACATCCAGCAGGAACGCCCCGGGGAATCCCGGCACGGCCGGAACAGCCTTCTTCCACGCGGCGATCAGCTCGGTTCCCTGCTGCGCGGCACCTTCGACGCCCTTCTTCTGGACCTCGGCAAGACGTTCTACACCCCGGGCATAGAGCTCCGCCGCAGATTCGAAGAGATCCGGTTTCTCCGCCTTCTCCGCTATCGGGGCCGCTTCGGCCTCGCCCGGCGTCCTTTTCGTGGGGTTCATACGTTTCTCCTTCACCTGGCTTATGCTGCATTTGATGCTGCACTGCAGCACAAACCGATAATACTCCGTTCCCGAAGCCTGTCAAGGATAAAATGAACCCACATGGCGCAAAGAGTCGTTGTCATCAGGAAATACGAGAACCGCCGGCTTTACGACACCACCAACAGCCGCTATGTGAACCTGGAGGAGGTGGCGCAACTGCTGCAGCGCGGCGACGAGGTGCGCGTGGTCGATGCCGCGACCGGCGAGGACATCACCCGCCTCATTCTCACCCAGATCATTGTGGAAGACGCCAAGACCCCGGATTCCAGCTTCCCGCTCGACGTGTTGCGCCAGATGGTGATCGCCACCGGCCGAGCCAGCCAGGAGAGCGCGCTGAAATACATGAAGGCGATGCTCGACATCTATCAGAACACCTATCGGGCCATGACTCCCCCGATGAGTCCCTTCGATTTCATGCAGGGCTTCGCCGCCAGTCGCGGCCCCGCGCCCGAAGCTCCGCCTTCCCGGCCTGCTGAAGCCCCCCGCACCCCGCGTTCGCAGCCGGCCAGGACGCCGGAATCGAAGGAAGTGGCCGAGCTGAAGCAGCGCGTGGCGGAGCTGGAGAAGCTGGTCGGCTCGCGCGCCGGGAAAAAGCGCACGCGAAAAAAATGAGTCCGTCGCACCTGCCGGAGAATCGGTTCTCATGTTCGACCGGCATTGTTCGCCCGTGAGTTGCTGAAAAGGCCGCACCCTCCAGAGCGACGAATCCTTCAAAGGCACCCCGATTGGGGCGTACACAGCATCATCAATCCTGCGTTTGCACAGCCAGAAAGGCGAGGGTGACCTCATGTACAAAGCGAAAGCCTGGTCCGTTGCCAGTGCCACATCTCCGTTTGTCTCCAGGAGGATCGACCGGCGCGATCCCACCGAACACGACGTCCAGATCGAGATCCTTTTCTGCGGCATCTGCCACTCGGATCTCCACCAGGCCCGCAACGAGTGGAGCGGGATGATGCCGACGGTCTATCCCTGCGTTCCCGGCCATGAGATCGTCGGCCGTGTTGCCAGGGTGGGCTCCGCCGTGACCCGGTTCAAGCCCGGCGACCTGGCCGCCGTAGGTTGCATGGTGGATTCCGACGGCACATGTCCCGAGTGCCAGGCGGGTTTCGAGCAATTTTGCCCGAACTTTGTTCTCACCTATAACTTTCCCGACAAGCATCTGGGCGGCGTCACGTATGGCGGTTACTCCGACAGCATCGTGGTGAACGATCGCTTTGTGCTTCGCGTGCCCGCCAGCCTCGACCTGGCCGGTGCCGCGCCGCTGCTCTGCGCCGGAATCACGACCTACTCGCCGATGCGCCACTGGGGCGTCACCCGGGGAAAGAAAGTTGGCGTTGTCGGCCTGGGCGGGCTGGGCCACATGGCCGTCAAATTCGCGCATACGCTGGGAGCCCACGTCGTCGTCTTCACCGGTTCGCCGCAGAAGAAGGAAGATGCACTCCGTCTCGGCGCCGATGAAGTGGTGATTTCGAGTGACAGCAATGCGATGCAGAAGCACGCAGGCAGCCTCGATTTCATACTCGATGCGGTCGCCGCCGGGCACGACATCAACGCGTACATCCAGCTTCTCGGCCGCGACGGCAACATCGTCATGGTGGGCGCACCGGAAACGCCGCTGCCGATTTCGGTATTCGGCCTGCTCTTCCGGCGCCGCAGCTTCTCCGGCTCGATCATCGGAGGCATTGCCGAAACCCAGGAGATGCTGGACTTTTGCGCGCAACACAACATCACTTCCGACGTCGAGGTCATCCCCATCCAGAAGGTCGACGAGGCCTATGAGCGATTGGCCAGGTCGGATGTGAAGTACCGCTTCTCGATCGACATGGCGTCTCTCAGGTCCGAGTAGCCCATGAATGGATTTGCCTCTTGAGTTGACGGCGCATGAATCGCAGAAACCCGGGATTGGAGACAGCGAGGCGTTTGACATCCCAAGGAGCCGGTTTGATAGGATGATGGTGTTCGTGCGAAGCCGACAGCATCTGCTGATAACGAGCTTCTACTCTCGCACGTCGAAACCTTGGAACGATGATTGAAGTCAAGCAGCTTACCAAACGGTACGCGCGCACGACTGCCGTTGACCAGATTTCCTTTTCCGTCGAGAAAGGCCAGATCGTCGGATTTCTTGGCCCCAACGGCGCCGGGAAGACGACTACCATGCGCGTGCTCACGTGCTTTCTGCCGCCGTCGGCGGGCACCGCAAAAGTGGCCGGGTTCGATGTCCTCGAACAGCCGCGCGAAGTGAAAAGGCGCATCGGCTATCTCCCCGAATCGCCCCCGCTGTATCCCGAGATGGGGACGGTCGAATACCTGCGCTTTGTCGGCAAGCTGAAAGGCCTGTCCGGCGCCGAACTCGACAAGCGCATCGACTACGTTCTCGGGCGCTGCTTTATCTCGGACGTGAAGACGAAGCTTCTCGGCAAGCTCTCCAAGGGCTACCGGCAGCGCGTCGGGTTGGCGCAGGCCATCATTCACAATCCCGATGTGCTGATTCTCGACGAGCCCACCGCGGGCCTCGATCCCAAGCAGATCAACGAGACGCGGGACCTGATCAGAAGCCTCGCCGGCGACCACACCATTATCTTGAGCACGCACATTCTGCCTGAAGTGGAGCAGACCTGCGAGCAGGTGATCATCATCAACAAGGGCAGGCTGGCGGCCACTGACTCGGTGCGCAACCTGCAGGCCCGCACGCGCGGAGTGGAGTCGCTGCTGGTTGAGATTGCCGGCGGCGACGGATCGCTCGAACAGGACCTGGTGCGGAGCACGCTGGAACAGATCCCCGGCGTCGCGCAAGTTGTGTCAAAGGATGCGAAGGATTCGCGCCTGATCTTCGAAGTGCAGACGCAGAAGGGTCAACTGAATCGCGGCGACCTGGCTCGCGCCGTCGTGGGCGCGGGCTGGGACCTGAACGAGCTGCGCGCCGCCAGCATGAGCCTGGAGGAGATCTTCCTCGAGCTGACGGGCAATGAGACTCCCGCCGAGGTGAAGGAACCCGCAAGCGAGATAACCGCATGAGAAACATCTGGACCATCTGCCGCAAGGAGCTGGGCACCTACTTTGCCTCGCCCATCGCCTATCTGCTGTTGACCATGTTCGGCGTGGTCTTCGGGTTTTTCTTCTGGAATGCCCTCGGCTACTTCGTGAACATGGGGATGGAGATGCAGATGCGCGGCGAAACCATGCCGATGAATCTGAACGAGCAGATCATTCGCCCGCTGCTTTCGAATGTGAGCGTGATCGGATTGTTCTTCATTCCCATGATCACGATGCGTCTGTTCGCCGAGGAAAAACGCTCGGGAACCATCGAGCTGCTGGCGACATCGCCGGTCCGCGACATCGAAGTCATCCTCGGCAAATGGTTCGCGGCATTGATCCTTTATGCGTGCCTGCTGCTCTTCACCGCATTGAACTTCGGGTTTCTGTTCCTCTACGGCAAACCCGATTGGAAGCCGCTGGCGGTCGCCTATCTCGGCCTGCTGTTGCAGGGCGGTTTGCTTCTGGCGATTGGAACGTTCATCTCCACGCTGACGAAGAACCAGATCATTGCCGGGGCGGCCACCTTCGGTGTTTGCATCCTGCTGTGGGTGCTGGAGTGGGTCAGCGGCTACGAGTCGGCAGCGTGGGCTACCGTGCTTGCGTATCTTTCCGTCATTACGCACTTCGACAGCTTCGCGCGCGGCGTGATCGACTCGAAGGATTTGATCTTCTATCTGACCGGAATTTTCCTGGGACTCTTCATCACGGCGCGTTCGATGGAGTCTTTGCGGTGGAGGTCGTAGCATGGCGAACGGCTGGCTGAGAGCCCGGCAGACAAAATACGCGGCGTACGCCACGCTTTATATTCTGGTCACGATCGCCATCGTGGTGATCGTGAATATCTTCGCCAACCGCTACGACAAGTCCGTGGACACGACGGCCAACAAGCGCTACAGCCTCTCCGAGCAGACGAGCAAGATCGTGAAGGGGCTCAAGCAGGGCGCAACGATCACGTACTTCAACCAGAGCACGCGATTCCGCGACGGCAAGGACCTGCTCGACGAATACAAGAACCTTTCGCCGCGCATCCATGTCGACTACGTCGACCCAGACAAGAGTCCGCAGCTCGCCCGGGAGGCGGGGATTCGCGACTACGGCATGGCCGTGGTGCAGATCGGAGACAAGAAAGAGACCGCCAAAAGCATGACGGAAGAAGGCATCACCGGCGCCTTCATCCGCGACCTGAAGAGCAAGACGCGCACGGTCTGCTTCGTGACCGGCAGCGGCGAGCACCAGATCGACTCGAGCGACCGCGACGGGCTGTCGCAATTCAAGGACATGCTGGCCAAGGACGAATACGAGGCCAAATCGATCGACCTGCTGCAAAAGGCTGAAGTTCCCGACGACTGCACGACGCTGGTCGTGGCTGGCCCGACGCACGACTATCAGCGACCGGAAGTCGACGCTATCAAGAGATACGTCGAGGACGGCGGGCGCGCGTTTTTCCTGCTCGATCCGCCGCTGCAGCTAGGACGCGACACCGTGGCGGCGAACGATGCGCTGACCGGATTGCTCGAGAGCTGGGGCGTCACGCTGGACAAGGACCTGATCCTCGATCTCAACCCCATCGGCCAGCTTGTGGGGCTGGGTCCGCAAGTTGCGCTGGTGACGCAATATGGGTCGCAGCCGATCGTCAGCCAGATGAAGGGCACGGCCGTCGGCCTTCCGCTGGCGCGCTCCCTCGAGATCAAGGACACGGGAAAAGCCAGCGTCGAGAAGCTTTTCGATTCGTCTGACAGCAGCCTGGCCACAAGCAGTCTGGATTCCGCGAAAATCAATCTCAACGATCCCAAGAACAAGAAAGGCCCGATGACGCTCGCTGCCGGTGGCACGTACGATACCGGCAAGCCGGATGCGCAGGGGCGCTTTGTGGTGGTGGGCAGCTCCATGTGGATCGCCAATCGCTTCATTGGGTTCAACGGCAACAGCGACCTTGCGCTGAATACCGTGAATTGGCTTTCGTCGGATGAAGATCTGATTTCCATCCGGCCCAAGCCGCAGGACGACCGGCGCATCACCATGACGCGCGCGCAGTTCAATACCGTTCGCGGGACGAGCCAGTTTGGATTGCCGCTCGTGGTTGTGATTGCCGGTGTCGCGGTGTGGTGGAGACGCAGGTAAGAACGGACGTTGCACGATTTCGAGCCGGCAAAAACTGCTATGAAGTTTCGCGATCTCATCATCGCCGTTGTGGTTCTTCTCGCTCTCGGCGGTTTGCTCTATTGGTCCAATCACCGCAAGCCGGCGCCGGAGAGCGCAGCCGCGGCGTCTGCTCCTTCGCCTTCGATCCTCAAGATGGATCCGTCCGCTATCCGGCAGGTCACCCTCGCGCGCAAGGACGGCGCTGCCGTTACGCTGGACAGGCAGGGTTCGGACACCTGGCGCATTACCGCGCCGAAGCCATTCGGCGCCGACTCCGATGCGGTCTCCGGCATGCTATCGAGCCTGTCCAGCCTGACTGCGGATCGCGTCGTGGAAGAGAAGGCAGCCGATCTGAAGCCGTACGGGCTCGACCAGCCGTCGTTGCAAGTGCAAATCGAAACCAGGGACCACAAGGACCGGAAGCTGCTGCTCGGCGACGATACTCCCACGGGAAGCGATGTATACGCCATGCTGCAGGGCGATCCGAGGGTCTATACCATCGCCAGTTACAACAAGAGCAGCTTCGACAAGGGCGTGAACGACCTGCGCGACAAGCGCCTCGTGACCATCGCGCCGGACAAGGTCAGCCGGGTGGACGTGCAAAAGAAAGGCCAGGAGATCGAGTTCGCGCGCATCAAGGACGGCTGGCAGATCGACAAGCCGGAGCCGTCGCGGGCCGACAGCTTTGCGATCGACGAATTCGTGCGCACCATCGCGGATGCGCGAATGGATCTTGGCGGCGGCTCCGGCGACGAAAAGAACCAGGCCGCGACGGAGTTCGCGAAAGCCGCTCCGGTTGCAACGATCGCTTTGACCGGCGATCGGGGCCCGCAGACACTGACCGTGCGCAAGGGCAAGCAGGAATATTACGCCCAGTCGAGCGCGGTTGCGGGGACCTACAAAGTGGGCGCCAATATCGGAACGACGCTCGACAAGGGTCTCGACGAGTTTCGCAACAAGAAGCTTTTCGATTTCGGCTATGAAGAGCCCAACAAAATCGAGTTGCACCAGGGAACGAAATCCTGGTTCTTTACCCACAGCGGGAACGACTGGTGGTCGAACGGGAAGAAAATGGACACTTCCGGGGTCGAATCGCTGGTCGACAGTCTGCGCGATCTTGGCGCGACGGGCTTTCCCAGTTCCGGCTTTTCCACCGCGGAGGTAGAGGCGACCGTGACATCGAGCAACGGCAAGCGGATCGAAAAGGTACTGATCGCCAAGGCGGGAAGCAACGATATCGCCAGGCGCGAGAACGAGCCGGAACTCTATCAGCTCGACGCATCGGCGGTCGACGCCGTCACTCGCGCGGCCGATGCCGTCAAGCCGGCTCCGGCTGCCGGCAGGTAGCACGCGGTTGAAGCTTCGCACCCACCCCTGCGGCAACAACAAGTACGCCGCAAGGATGGGGCACACAGGCCCTCCGCTCCGTATCCCGCCTATCTGCCCAGGAACTGCTCCAGCGTCGAAATCTCCCTGTCAGCGCGGTCCATGTAGTCTTTCGCGGACTGCAGGTCGTTGCGGCCCAGCGCGCTGTCGGCTTCGCGGAGATCGCTGTTCATGCGATTCATCGCCGCCAGGATATCGCCGCGAATGTCCAGGCCCTGGGCCTGCTGCTGGCTGCGAATCTGCTGCACGCCCTGGCGCGCGGCATCGGCGCGTGCGTCGAGGTTCGCGTAGCGATCATGCGAGTCGCGAACCTCCTGCGGCGAAGGTCCCGCCGGTGCTGTGGGAGAAGATGGCTGGGAAGCGGCAGACGACGCGGCGCCGGATGCTGCCGCCGGCTTCCTCACCGGCGTGCGCGCCGGAGGAGCGGCTGCGCCGCCGGCCTGGCTTGCCTGAGGTGCGGAGGCCGTCGACGGCGTTGCCGTCGCCAGCGGATTCGGCTGCGATGCATCGGCGGCGGACTGGGCCGGCTGCGTGGCGCTGCTCGTATCTGCAGCGGGCGCGGGTGTCTGCGAGTCGGTCGCCGCCGCGGCCTGCTTTTGGCCGGCGTGGGTCGAGAAGACGCGCGGAAGCAGCGCAAAGGCCAGAATGACGGCAATAACCGCCGCCGCGGCTCCCAGTCCGATCCAAAGCCCGCGATGGCTCTTCCCCTGGGCTGGCGTTGCTGACGAAGCGGCGGACACCGCCGGAACCGGAGCGAATCCCGGAGACGCTGCCGGTTCAGGCGCGGCCGGCGAAGCCACGGCCGCCGCCGGTTGCGCGCTGTGCGGGTCGCGCAAGGCCTTCAGCGCGTTGCGGAATTCCTCGGCGGTCTGGAAGCGGCCTTCCGGCGCCTTGACCATGGCGCGAAGGACGATGTTGTTCAGCTCCGCGGGCAACGCCGGATTGACCTGCGCCGGCGGTGTAGGAGCCTCGTTGAGCTGCGCATTGAGCACGCTGTAGGAAGTCTCGGCCTGGAAGGGCTTGCGGCCCGTCAGCATCTCGTAGAGCGTCACGCCGAACGAATAGATATCGGAGCGCGCATCAACCGTTCCGCCGCGTACCTGTTCCGGAGACATGTAGTAGACCGAGCCCATCGTAGTGCCCGGCCGGGTAAGCTGCATGTCGTTCGCCGATTTGGCGATGCCGAAGTCCATCAGCTTCACCACGCCGTGCGCGGTGATCATGATGTTGGCCGGCTTGATGTCGCGGTGGGTCACGCCACGGCCGTGCGCATAGCTGAGCGCCGCGAGCACCTGGGTGGAGTAATCCAGAATCTTGTCCAGCGAAAGCGCCGGCTGCGAAGCCATCTTTTCCAGCGTCGTGCCCTCCACATACTCCATCACCATCACGAACTGGTTCTGGAACTGGAACGCGGTGCGCAGTTGCGCGATGTTGGGATGCTCGAGGCCGGCGAGGGTGCGGATTTCGGCCATGAAACGGGCCGCCAGGTCCGTCTCCGACGCAAAATCGGGAAGCAGGATCTTCATCGCCTCTTCGCGATTGGAGATGATGTTGCGCACCTTGTAAACGCGGCCCATCCCGCCCGCGCCAAGGAGCGCCAGGACTTCGTAATCGCCTACGCGGTTGCCAACTTCCAACGCCATGGAATGCCCCTTTCGCTACGGCATTTTAAGACGCGCCATGAACTCTTCAGCCTGGTACGGTGCCGCCCATCCTCGCTGCGGCGAAGAGCGTCGACTCTGCTACCCGACTTCGGACGGCGTCGTCTCTGAAAATGCTTCAGGATGTCCCGGGAGATGTAAAGCCAGCGGTACTGCTGAACGCCAAGAGTTTACTCCAAAGCAACGCCGGCAGCCCAGCGAATTCCAATACCCGTACTCTCCTTCTACCGTCGCCCGGTGATCGCGCCGGGCGATGCCCGGATTCGGATGGACCCCGCCACTTCAGAACTTGTAGGAAATGCCCAATAACGGCGTCGGCCGGCTGCGCAGGCCTGTGTTGTTGAGCTGCGCGAGAACGTTGCCGGAGAGCACAAGGCTTCCGACAGGCCGCCACTTGAAGCCGCCGCTGAAGTTGTTGATGGTGTAACTGGTGTTCGACACTGTGCTCGATTTCAGCGTGACCGACACCGAGTTGAAAGGAGGACTGGTTCCCGGTCTCTCGTCGAGAAGGTTGTTCAGTGCCAGGTTCGAGGTTTCCACCTTGGGTGTATTCAGGTATTGGTTGCCCAGCATGTCGGCGGCCAGCGTAAGGCGCTTGAAGGCGGCAACGTCGGCGCCGAAGTCGTACTGCACGCCGCCGGGCAGATTCTGGTTCCCATGAGCCGTGTTGTTTGGGCTGTCCAGTTCCGACGACGTATTCCACTGGTAGCCGATCTTCAAATGCGGCGAGAAGCGCTGCAGGTACGAGTAAGCCAGATAGGGATTGAAGCCCCAGGCACCGGCTCCGAGCAGATTGAGATCGTTGCCGGTAGGAGCACGAAGGCTGGTCGCTACGGCGAGAGTGGCGTGCTCGCCGGCAAATAACTGGTATTTGCCGTTGAACAGCATGTCGCCCAGGCCGGTCGCGGAACCTGAGTTGCTTTGAATCTGGGGAGTGTAGGGGCCAAACAGCAAAGCCGTATTATTCGCGTTGACGATGTA
>JASHQQ010000016.1 GCA_030039035.1 Acidobacteriaceae bacterium
AGGGCGAGAAGAAGCGCACGCTGATCGACATCGACCGCAGCCAGCAGGCCAGCGAGGTTACGCGCGCGCAGGTCTTCAGCGACGTGGACACCGCATACGAGCTGGTGCGCAGCAACATCGCGCTGCTCAAGCCGTACAAGGCGAAGTACAACGAACAAGCCCTGCGCGTGCGCGATACGGTTACATTCGCCTACGAACACGGCGGCGCTTCGCTTATGGACTTTCTCAACGCGCAGAGCGATTACCGCCAGGTGCAATTGGCCTACGCACAACTGCTCGGCGCCTATTTGACGGCTGCCGGCCAGCTAAATCTTGCCGTCGGTCGCGAGGTGATCCAATGACCGGAAATGCTGTGTGGAGAAACTTCCTGAAGATTCGGCCTGCGGCCGTGTGCGGCTTGGCGGCTTGTCTTGTAATCAACGCTTGCAAGAAGGAGGAAGGCGGTACCGGGCCGGTGCAGGTGCAGGTGACGCAAAAGGGCGATATGGCTCTTTTCTCGGTAGAAAAGCCTGATCAGTTCCCGCTGATAGCCACCGAGCAGTACGATGCGCGTGCTGAGATGAGCGTAACCGGCACAGTTTTTCCGGATATCGCCCGCGAGATTCCTGTGATCTCCCTGGCCAGCGGGCGCGTCGTCGACATCAAGGCGCGGCTCGATGACTACGTGAAGAAAGGGCAGCTCTTGTTGAAGATTCAGAGCCCCGACAGCTCCAATGCATTCGACACGTACCTGAAAGCACGCAACGACGAGATCATGAACAACAAGGCGTATGTGCGCGCAAAAGTTCTCTATGAGCACGGGGCCATCTCGCAGGGCATGCTGGAGCAAGCCGAAGATGCTGAGAACGACTCATTGGCGGACTTGAAATCGGCGGAAGAACAACTCGAAACGCTGGGCATCGACAAGAATCACCCCTCGCCGGTCGTGAACGTATACTCACCCATCTCCGGCGTCATCGTCCAGCAGTTTGTCACCCAGGCCGCGGCGGCCGGCGTCACATTTTCCGGTTCAGCAACTGCATTCACGGTTGCCGATATCAGCAGTGTATGGGTGATTTGCGACGTGTATGAGAACGACATACCCAAGCTGGCATTGGGACAGGAAGCAAAGATCAGGCTAACCGCCTATCCCGACCGGATCATCACCGGACACATCTCCGACATTGGACCTGTGCTCGATCCGCAGATCCGCACGGCCAAGGTACGCATCGAAGTCCTCAATCCCGGAATCATGAAGCTCGGCATGTTCGTCACCGCGACCTTCCAGAGCCTCAAAAACCAGCACTTCGCTTTGGTGCCGTCGCCCGCCATTCTCCACCTGCACGACCGCGACTGGGTCTTCGTGCCGGCAGGCAGCAACAAATTCCGCAGAGTTGAGGTGAAGGCCGGCGACATGGTCGGCAACAAACAGGAGATTCTGGCTGGCATTCAGAGCGGGCAGCAGGTTGTGTCGAATGTGCTGCAGCTTGAATCGACGCTGGAGGCGCAATGATACGGTATATCGTAGACTTTGCGCTCAAGAACCCCTACATCGTCGTCGGGTTGGGCGTTCTGCTGTTCATCTGGGGCATCATCTCGTTCAAATACCTTCCCATCGACGCCTACCCTGACGTTGCCAACAATTACGTCAACATCATCGTCCAATGGCCTGGTCACTCCGCTGAAGACATCGAGAAGCAGGTCACCGTCCCATGCGAAATCCAGATGGCTGGAATTCCCCACATGGCCAACCTGCGCTCGTTCACGCTTGCCGGGATTTCCAGCATCATGATGAACTTCGATGACGAGTCGGACAACAACTGGAACCGCGAACGGGTTGTCGAACGCATCGGCATGATCACGCTACCGGCGGGACTGGTGCCGCAGTTGCAGACCGACTGGAGTCCGGCGGGACAGATTTACTGGTACACGCTGGAAAGCACGAATCCGGGAGTCGACGTGATGGAGCAGAAGTCGGTTGCCGACTGGGTTCTGACAAAGCAATACAAGAATGTTCCGCACATCGTCGATCAGGCCACCTTTGGCGGGCTCACCAAGGAGTACCAAATCCGCCTCGACCCCGATAAGCTCGTCAGCTACGGCCTGAGCATCTCCCAGGTCGAGCAGCAGCTCGCCAGCAACAACACCAACGCTGGCGGCAGCTTTATTCAAGCCGGCCCACAGCAGATCAACGTCCAGGCGCAGGGTCTGTTCACGAGCGTTCAGGACATCGAGAATACCGTCGTCACTTCGGTCAACGGCGCGCCGATTCGCATAAAGGACATCGCCGTCGTGGACCAGGGCCCGAAGATTCGCCTCGGCCAAATCAGCAAAGCGTTTAAGCCGTACACGGTGGACGCGGTAGGCGACACCCACTATGACGATACCAAAGTGATCGACGAGCCGGACGTGGTCGAGGGCACGCTCTTGCTGCAGAAGGGCGACGACGCCGATCCGGCGCTGAAAGGCGTGGAAGCGAAGACGAAGGAACTGAACGGTGACAACAAGAATCCAGGGCTTCTGCCCAAGGGCGTAAAGGTCGTTCCATTCCTCGATCGCTCCGATCTCGTGCACTTCACCACACACACGGTGCTCCATAACTTGACCGAAGGCATCGTCCTGGTGGTGATCATCCTCTTTCTGTTCCTGGGCAGCGTACGCGGCGCATTCATCGTTGCGTGCACGATTCCGTTCTCGTTGCTCTTTGCCGCAACCTGCCTTGACCTGAAGCACATTCCGGCCAACCTGCTCTCAATCGGCGCGCTCGACTTCGGCATGGTGGTCGATGGCGCTGTGGTCATGGTCGAGAACATCGTGCGCCATCTCGGCCTGCCTGACGGCCGTCGCACGCCCTTTGACAAGATTCGTGATGCTGCACAGGAAGTGCAGCGCCCGGTTTTCTATGCCATCGCCATTATCATTGCGGCGTATCTTCCCATCTACACGCTGCAATCCGTCGAAGGCAAACTCTTCCGTCCAATGGCATGGACGGTCGGCTTCGCGCTTTCCGGCGCCATCATCTTCTCCATCCTCATTGCTCCCGTCATGGCCAGCCTTCTGTTCCGCAAGGGCGCCAGAGAGAGGAAGAACCCGGCGATGGAATGGCTGAGGGAGCTTTACCAGATCGCATTGTCATGGGCGATTGATAAGCGCGCGCTCACGGTGGGAGTGGCGCTGTCCAGCTTCGGGCTGACGCTCTACCTTGCCTTCAGCGGCGTCATAGGGTCGGAGTTTTTGCCGCATCTCGATGAGGGCGCCATCTGGGCACGCGGCTCGCTCGCACCCTCCACTGGCCCGGACGAGAGCCTGCGCATCTCCACACAGGCACGCATGATCATGATGCAATTCCCCGAGGTCACCGATGTGGAGGACCAGATCGGCCGGCCCGACGACGGC
>JASHQQ010000137.1 GCA_030039035.1 Acidobacteriaceae bacterium
AACAAGGAAGTGCTGCCGTCCTTTCTTTCCGTCGCCGACGACCCCACGCGCACGAAATTCGGCAACACCTGGCTGAGCGGCAGTTACGACTACGACGACGAAGGCCAGAAGGCGCAGCGCGTGGACCTGATCGACGACGGTGTGCTCAAGACGTTTCTCATGTCGCGGCTGCCCATCGCCAGCTTCGGCAATTCGAATGGTCACGGGCGCGCGCAGACCGGGCTGATGCCCACGGGCCGGCAGGGCAACCTGATCGTGACTTCGACAAAACAGGTCCCGGAAGCCGAATTGCGCAAGGAACTGATCGAGGAGGCCAGGAAGCAGGGCAAGCCGTACGGGCTCTATTTCGAAGACATTTCTTCGGGATTCGCGGTTACCACGCGCAGCTCGCCGCAGGCGTTCTCGGTGGTTCCGCTGGTGGTGTGGCGCGTGTATGTCGACGGCCGGCCGGACGAACTGGTGCGCGGAGTGAGCATCGTGGGCACGCCTCTGGCCGCGATGAAGCGCATTCTCGTCACCGGCGACAGGAGCGAGGTCTTCAACGGCGAATGCGGAGCCGAATCGGGCACCATCCCTGTGAGCGCGGTGGCGCCGGCCATGCTGCTCAGCGAGCTTGAGACGCAGCGCGTGGAGCAGGGAACGGCAAGACCGCCGATTCTGCCCATCCCCGGCTCGCCGGCGGAAAACAGCCCGCTGATGAAGGAGGGAACGCGATGAGCCTGAAACGATCGTTCCTTCCGGTCGCCGCGCTCCTTGCCGCGACGGGTTGCCTCGCCGCGGAAACGGCGCCGCCCACCCGCGCCGACGCGCAGAAGGATCCGGTGCTGGGCGCGATGCTCGAGGAGCTCGACCGCAGCATGGCGCAACTGCACCTCGAGGGATTTGAGAAGCCGTTCTTCATCGAGTACCGAATCGATGACGTCGAGGGCGTCCGCGTCCGCGGCGAATTCGGCGCATCGCTCGGCCCGGCGCGGTTTCATCGCCGCGCCGCGCGCGTCACCGTGCACGTCGGCGACTACAAGACCGACAGCTCGGGCCGCGGTGACAGCGTCTCGGAGATCGAGGTGCTCGACAACGATCCCGTCGCCCTGCGCTCGGCGCTGTGGGTGGCCACGGACAATGCCTACAAGGGCGCGCTTGCCGCGTACGCGCAAAAGCAGGCCGCGCTCAAGGAGGTGCAGACGCCGCCGCAGGCCGACGATCTCTCCCGCGAGAAGCCGGTGATCGTGCTCGAAGAGCCCAGGACGCTGCACGACGACGCCGACGCCTGGGAGCGCAGGGTCGCCACGGCCAGCGGCCTGTTCCTCACCGACGCCTCGCTCGGGGCCGACCGGCAGGGCGTCCAGTTTTCCAGCGCCAGCTTCGGCGCAATGGCGACAATCGGCTACCTGGTCAATAGCGAAGGCACCATCACGCGCACCTCGCAAACGCGCTACGACGAGAACTTCAGCGTGGGCGGGCAGGCCGCGGACGGCATGAACCTGGAGCGCGGCTACCAGAGCGCCGGCGACACCCTCGCCGATATGGATACGCCCGATTCCTTCGACCGCCACGCGGCGGATTGCATCGCCGGCCTGGCCGAGCTCCGCGCCGCGCCCGTGGTCGAGGAAGAGTACCACGGCCCGGTGCTGCTGGAGGCCGATGCCGCCGCCGTCACGCTGAAGGAACTGCTGGCGCAGCCCTTTGCCGCCGGGCGCCCGGGACTGGGCACGGAAGCGCGCACCACCGGAGCGTTCGCATCCAGCTTCCACGCCCGCGTCCTGCCGGAGTTCATGGACGTGGTCGACGACCCGCTGCTGAACGCGATGAACGGCAAAGGCCTGGTGGGCTCGTACACGGTCGACCAGGAAGGCGTGCCGGCGGAGTCGGTCCAGCTCGTCGACGGCGGCAAGCTGGACAACTATCTCATCGGCCGCGAGCCGGTGAAGGATTTTCCCCATTCCAACGGGCATGGCCGCGCGGGAATGTTCGGCCCCACGCAGCCGGCCATCGGCGTGCTGAAGATCACCGCAAAGGATGGAGTGAGCGACGCGGAACTGAACGAAAAGCTTCTTGCCATGGCCAAAGAGCGCGGATTGCCTTGCGTCTACGTGGTTGCGGCAATGGCCGGGCCCGGGAATCCGCGGCTGCTTTACAAGGTCACGCCCGATGGCAAACGCACCCTGGTGCGCGGCGCGCGGATCGAGGACCTTGACCTGCGCGCGCTGCGCTCGGGCATCGTGGCCGCCGGCAAGGAACTTTACGTCAACAACCAGATCGGCGGAATTCCCGAAACCGTGCTGGCTCCGGCATTGCTCTTTGACGACATCACCGTGCGCCGCGCCAACGAGAAGAACGACAAGCTGCCCTACTATCCGCCGCCCGAGTAACCGGCGAACCCCCTTGCGGAGCTGGAGAAAAGCCGGGATTAAAAAGCCTTGTCCACCCGTTCATCTCTCATGCAGGATCGCCATCGGGTCCACCCTCACTGTCCGGATCGCGCCGAGCCCGCCCGACACCAGAACCG
>JASHQQ010000001.1 GCA_030039035.1 Acidobacteriaceae bacterium
CTAATGGATTCGGCGATCTTCCAAAGCAATTGATTCCGCGCGCGTTACAACTTCGGGTTACGGCGGCTTTCGCGCTACGAGTATTCCGGGGGAATTGGTGTGAGACGGCTCACTGATCGCGATGCGCATCTCAATCCGGACGCCCATCATGGCGCCGGGCGCACGCGCCTGCGCGTCTTCCTCTTTCTTGCGCTGATGGCCGTCGCGGTGACCCGCGCCTCGGCCGCGGTGCATCCGGTTCCGCTGGACCCAAAGGCCGATTCGGCCAAGTGCCTGGAGTGCCACGAGGACAAGGCCAAGGGCAAATCGGTCCATTCGGCGATGGCCACGGGCTGCCTGAGCTGCCATGAAGTGAGGGTCAATAAGGACGTCACGCGCGTGAAGCTGATTACCGCCACGCCGTACTCCCTGTGCATCACCTGCCACGCGGACAAGAAAGCGGCAGATATCAAGGGGACGGTGCACCCGCCGGCGGTTCGCGACTGCCTTGCGTGCCACGATCCCCACGAGAGCGACAACAGGAACCAGTTACTGAAGCCGGCTTCAGGCGGGGAGAAAGAGAATCTCTGCCTGAATTGCCACCAGACCGGAATGCACGTTGCGGAAAAAGGCAGCCGCCATGCGGCTCTCGACACCGGTTGCGACACCTGCCACACCGTGCACAAGACCGGCGCGGACCCAACGCTCGAAAACAGGTTCCACCTGGCGAAAGCGGTGCCGGCACTCTGCATCGATTGCCACGATCCGAAGGACGCCGATCTCCAAAAAGCGCACCAGAACCAGCCCTTCGGCACAGCCAATTGCGTGGAATGCCACGATCCGCACCAGTCGGAGTCGCCGCACCTGATGGCGAAGTTCCAGCACGTTCCGTTTCAGGGGAACAACTGCGACACCTGCCACGCGCCCGCCAGGGACGGCAAAGTGGTGCTGACGCAGGCCGATGTCAAGAGCCTGTGCGTAACCTGCCACGACGACAAGGCCAAGCTGATCGACACAGCGAAGGTCCCGCATCCCGGCGCGGCGGGCGACTGCACGGACTGCCACAGCCCACATGCGAGCAACGAGCCCGGCCTGCCGAAGACCGATTCCGTCAGCATTTGCCTTACGTGCCACAGCGATATCGACGACCTGCGCAAGAAGCCGTTCCATCATCAGCCGGCCTTCGCGCAGGGTTGCGCGACCTGCCATACACCTCACGGCGGAGAGATCGATCACTTGCTGCGCGCCAGGGGCAACGCCTTGTGTCTCGAGTGTCACGGGCCGGATTCCGTTCCGCAGCACCTGAACGACGAGCACATGCTCGCCATCTTCAATGGCGCCGTCAAGCTGCCCGAGGACTATTACAAGAAGAACAAGGTTCCGGTTTTGCCGTTGCGTTTTGGCCTGGGACACCCGGTGGAGTACCACCCCGTCTCGGATGTGATGGACCCGGCCAACCAAAGCAAGGTGAAAACCCCGCTCAGTTGCCTTTCCTGCCACCAGCCGCACGCTTCGGCGCAGCCCGACCTGCTGGTGAAGGACCAGGCGAACAATATGGCCTTCTGCGACATGTGCCACAAGAACAGACTCAACATGCGGGAAACTGTCGCACCCGACAAGTAAGTGGAGATCGAAATGGCTTGCTTCCTCTTCAACCCGGTGTTTCCCCGCAGGCCGATCGGCGCGCTGCTCCTGCTTGCGCTGTGCCTCGGTTTTCCCCTTGCCGCCCATGCCGGCAAGAAAAAGAAAGCGGACCCCGCCGCGACGCTACCTGCGGGTCCGCGCAAATTCCCCTTTGACCCCGGCAAGCTGGTTTGGCCCAGTCCGCCCAACATTGCACGCGTCCGCTGGCTGGACTATTTTGCCGGCGAAAAGATCGATTACACCCAGGCAGCCAATGCCAGGCCCAAGGCAAGCTGGATGGATCGGCTGGCCGGCGCGCAGTCCGACACCGAGAAGGTCAACGCCAGGACATTTCCCTTTCAGATGATCGGGCCTTACGGCATTGCGATCGATTCCAAGGGTCTGGTGTACGTCGCCGATCAGCGAGTTGGGGCGATCTTCATCTTCAACCCCACGACCCACGACACCCAACTCATCCGCAACGGATTCGAAGCGCACTTCGGCTGGATCAACTGCCTCGCCACCGATGACGACGACCGACTGTTCGTCTCCGATGGCAAGCTGCATCGGGTCCTGATCCTCAGCCCCAGGCACGAAGTAGAGAACCAGATCACCGAAGGGCTGGTCGACCCGGTCGGCCTCGCCATCGATACGGAGAACCGCTTTCTCTATGTCGTCGACACGCAGCAGGACCAGGTCATCGTCTACGACGCCGACACGCTCAAGCTGCTGCGCCGCATCGGAACCGGCGGCAAGAACCATTTCCTGACTGCTCCGGGCGACTTCGGCGCGCCGCAGGGCGTGGCTCTGGACAAGGACGGCAATGTCTACGTGGCCGACACCCTCAACGATCGCGTGGAGATCTTCGATGCCGACGGAAACTTCATCAGCACCTTCGGCAAGGCCGGCGACGGCCCGGGATATTTTGCCCGGCCCAAAGGCATCGCCATCGACGGCGACGGGCACATCTGGGTAGCCGACCAGATGCAGGACCGGCTGCAAGTCTTCAATCGCGAGGGACAACTGCTGACTTATATCGGCCAGGGGCACGGCGAATTGCCCGGCCAGTTCAAGTCGCTGATCGGCGTGGCCATCGACAGGCAGAACCGGGTTTTCACCACCGAACAGGAACCGGGACGCCTGCAGATGTTCCGCTATGTGACCGACGACGAAGCCGCTGCCGGGAAGACACGGCGCGACGAGGAACTGGAGAAAGCCGCCGATCGGCGCCAGAAAGCTGCGGCCCAGTCACCGGCGGACAAACCCGCCGATGCCTCCGGGCAGAAAACCACGAATGGTCCGGCTCCGCAACAGAACCGGCCATGAGTGCGACACCGCTGTATGAAACCGCAATACGCGCGGCAATGCCAATGACGCTGACCGCGCAACAACCCAAGGAGCTGTGAGATGAAAGGAACCATTCGATCCAAGGTGGCGCTGGCCGTACTTTTTGCATTGGCCGGCGCTGTGAGCTTCGCTCAGTCCAGCGGCGAAGCGACGTACAAATCCAAATGCCAGATGTGTCACGGCGCGGCCGGCGCCGCCGATACGCCGACAGGCAAAGCGCTCAAGGTGAAACCGCTCTCCGATCCCGACATCCAGAAGCTGACTGCCCAGCAGATGTTCGACTCGACCAAAAACGGAAAGGGCAAGATGCCGTCGTTCAAAGACAAGCTCACCGACGACCAGATCAAAGACTCTGTCAGTTACTATCGCGGTTTGAAGTAAGCATCGGGGCACGTGTGGCGCCCGGCGCCGAGGGAAGCCTGACGCGCCGGGGTACCTTGTGCTCGCGCGTGCGGCTATGCGGGAAGCGGGTTCCCGTGGGGCCGTTGCTGGCGCTCATCGGGCTCCCGCAGCGCCTTCAAGAAAAACCAGCTCCGAGCTGAGTGAATTGGGCAAGTGGACTTCCAGCCCGGCGTCCATCAGCTCCGCGCCGGTGGCTTCGGCGTCGGGCGAACTTCCGTCCTGGAAGTGCATCCGGTAGCGCTTTCCGGCGTCGAGTCCCGACAGCACGAAGCGATGTTCTGCTTCATCGGCATCGGTTCCGCGAAAAGCGAAGATCACGCCCTTTGCGCGCGCCGGGTCCCAGTATTCCATTCCGTCCCAATGCACGCCGTCGGGCCGCGGCGAGATATGAAACAGCTCGGCGTCGCGAATCAGCGGCCGCAGTTTTTCCTTGTAGAGCGCAAAGGCCTGTTGAGCGGCCTCGTGCTGTTCGGGAGTCCACGCATTGGTGTCCTGCATGATGGTCTCCCAGCCCATCATGCCGCTGCGCAGCATATAGAGGAAGTTCTCCGGCCGCGGCGTGGGCCACTTCTCCACGTAGCTTTCGAGCATCGCCGCCGGCAGCCAGTGGCTGGTGTCGTAAAAGGCGCGGCGATTCGAGAGCGGATCGTAGGTGTCGGTGATGGAGAAGTAATCGCCGTGCGACGCGGAGCCGAAATCGACCATGCGGCCGCCGTCGTCGCAGATTTCGAAGAGCAGCCCGGGATGTTCGCGTCGCGTCTGCGCATAGATGCTGTAATAGGCGCGCACGGCGTGGTAGCTGACGTCGGTCTCGTTCGGGGAATATACGAAATCGGAGCCCCACTCGTGCGATACGCGCATCTCCGGGCCCGGCGGTGCGTGCGGATGGTCGCTGCGCGTGCAGCCCTCGGCCACGAGGTAACCGTCGTGCTCCAGCATGTCGAGGTGGTAGCTTTCGACGATGCGCCGGATCTCTTTGGCAAAGTAATCGCGCGCGGCGGGAACGCCGACATCGACCGTCTGTCCCTTGAACTCCTCCGGATTCCAGTCCGGGGCCACGTCGGCCACCAGCCAGTCGCGCACCCTGGGATCGCGCACGTTCAGGGCGCCCGATTCGGTGTCGAGCGCGGCCTGCGTCCAGTCGACCCACAAGCCGAAGCGCAGGCCCAGGCGATGCGCCTCGTCGGCAATGGGCGCAAGTCCGTGAGGAAACTTCGCCGGATTCGGATACCAGTCGCCCACGCCGCGAAACCAGCCGGCGTCCATGTGAAACATCTCCAGACCGAGGTCTCGTGAATCGTGAATCATGCGGATGGCGAGCGCTTCGTCGACTTTCATGCCGTTGCCCCAACTGTTGTTCACGAGCAGCGGATAGCGCGGGTCTTTCCACGTGATCGGATTACCCAGCACGGCGCGCACCCAGGGGCGAAGCTGATTGCCCGCGCCATCCGGGCCTCCGCTAAACGCGCCAAGGAAGACGGTCGGCGTTTCGAAGCTTCCACCCGGCTCGACCCGCGAGCGAAATGGTCCGGGATCGGGATCGAGTCCGAGCACGGTGTCCAGCCGGTTCCCGGAGCGGCCGAGCGAGATGCGCGTGCGACCGCTGAATTCGATGCCCGCATACCATCCATCCTCGAGATTCGGCGTAAGGATGATCTCGGCGGGGATGATTTCCCGGTTTTCATCGTGGACGGGATGCCAGTAAGTGGTCGATCTGCCCGTCCAGTTGTAGCCGTCGTCGATCGCGTCAACATGCGTGCCGATCGCCGACGGAGTGCTCGCGCCCTTTTCGACGTACATATTTCGCAAAGTCAGGCGGGAACCGATCTTCCACGCCAGGCGCAGCGAGTCGATCATCGGCAGCCAAATCTCCTCTTTTCCCGGATTCTCGACCGTAATCGTGTGTTCAAGCGGACCGAAGGCGGCTCGCGCTTCCCATTGCCAGCGCAGGCGCAAATGCGGCCGCTCCGACTCGTAGACGAAAACCACGCGACGAGCGTCCGCGATGCAGAGTTCCGGCTTTAGCTGCCAATGCACGGGAACGCTGGCGCTGTTTATCTCGACCTCCGCCGGCAGAGCTTCCGATTGTTCATTTCGCCATATACCCGCGGCCGGATTCGCAAGTTCGACCAGCTTCGGCGCGTTTTCACCCGCGCTCACCTCCATGCGAACATCGCGCGTGGCCAGTGTGGTCGCGCGTTGAGTGACTGCCATTTGCGCGAAAATTGTAGTGCATGCAAGCGCGCTTCCGGTCGCCGCGATTGCGAAAAGCGTCCGAATGGTCCGAAGGGAACGCAGCATCATCTCAAGACTCGCAGCTCGACAGATTCCATCTGAAACCCTGATCGTTTGTATTTGTACCACCTGGGTGCCCCATCCTCGCGGCGCCTTTGCTTTTGCCGCAAGGGCAGGATGGATGAAATCACGCGATAAGGCAGATTCCAGCGTAGGCAATCAATGCGGCAGGCTGATCGCGTACAGATACCATGCGGCGTGCGGAAGCCATTCTTCGCTCCATCGCCAGTCGTCGTCCTTGCCGGTCACGGCAAAGCCCTGATTGAAGGCGATACCGTCTTCGCTGTTCAGTGCAGCGGTGATTCCGTTCACAATGGCGCCAGGCGCGCTGGTGTACTTCCAGGAGCGGAAAAACATGTATTCGGGATTGTTGTGGCCGCTGCCGATGAGCATGGAGGCGTCGAAGGGATTGCGGCCAAGAATCCATTGGAGCTGATTCCAGGCGTAAAGGCGGAGTTGCGCCTGAAAATCCGGCTTGTCCGCGAAGAGAGGAATCGCCATCCGCGCCGCAGCGGCCATCGACGCCAGCCGCGCATTCTCGCCTTGCCACCACGGAGCTGCCTCCGTGTCATGCGGAAAGAAGAAGGCCGTGCGCAGCGTGCCGTTGCCCATGCGCACAAGCTGCCGCGCGTAGCCGAACGGATTGTTGACCTCGCCGGTGACAGCGAGCTCGAAGCGAAGGGAACGTTCCACGGCATCGCGTACGCCAGTCTGATGCGCGGGCGACGCGATCTCGTAATAATCCAGCAAACTGACTACAGGCAAACCCGCATCGGAGGGATGAAAGAAAGGGCGCGTGCCGTTGTCGGCGCGCCAGTAGTCGCGCCATGGGCCGTGGGTAATGAGCCGGGCCATCAGTCGCCCGGCGCGTGCATCGGCCATGGCGCGATACTCGTTCTTTTGCGTGGCGCGGAAAAGCTCGGTCGCCGCCATCAGGGCGCAATAGTCGTCGAGGATGTTTTCCGTGCCGTCGTTGAGCAACTCGCGGTTGTGCGCGCTCAGGAAGTCGAAGGCTTCTTCCGCGGCTTGCAGATATCTTTGGCGCGGAAGGTCGCCGTCTTCGGGCATGGTGCTCGCCAGA
This sequence comes from Acidobacteriaceae bacterium, assembly GCA_030039035.1. Taxonomy (GTDB): domain Bacteria; phylum Acidobacteriota; class Terriglobia; order Terriglobales; family Acidobacteriaceae; genus Telmatobacter. The sequence goes on from JASHQQ010000001.1 coordinate 6,728, forward strand.
GCCAACGCCGCAATCGCCATTCCACCGCCGGCGCGGAAACTGGCTTCATAAGCGTGCGGGCCGGCGGCCGCGGCAACCTGTTCGGTCGTGTCGGACGTGCTGGTCTTGATCTTCGTGCGCCAGTTCGGGTTGCCGATCGCGCGGTCCCTGGCCAGCTTGCCCGGGCCGGGCGCGGAGATGGATTCGAAGAAAGAGCCGTTGGGCCGCCTGATGCGCACCAGGTAGTCGGCGCCGAAGAGACCTTCGTCCAGCATGCGGCGCTCGTACTCGGTAAAGTTGTCGTCGCCGCGCGATTGAAGAACCCGGTAACTCTTCAGCAGAGTCCAGACCGCCAGCGGCAGTTGCTGGGGATTGAAATACGAGGTGGGGTTCTGGTGCGAAAGATGAATGCCGTAATCTCCGGTGGCGTCATACCAGCCGCCTCGCGCATCGACGAACTGGCCGGGCTCGCCGGGCACGGCGAGATGGCGATCGGCCTTGTCGAAGTCGCCGCCGGCGCGCTGGCCTTTGAAATAGAAGACGACATTCGATAGAGTCTCGCGCTCCAGAAGGTCGTCCTCGATCGCGAAAGCGCACGTGTCGACGTTGCCGGATTCGGAATGGACGCGAATGAGGTAGCGCCCTGCCTTTTGCCACGATGAAAAGTCCACCGTCCAGAAGACGCGACCGCGCCAGTCGAAGACCTGTCCTGCCGGCTTGAGATCGCCGTCCAGCACGGCAGCGCCAGTCTCTGCGTCGACAAGTGCAAAGCTCTTCGGAGAATCCTCCGCGGTCCCCATGACCAACGCCTGCTTGGGCGCGGCGCGTTCGTATCCGACCTGATCGACGAGTACGCGGATTTGAGCCGGGCCGGAACTGCACAGCGCGCCGGCAATGACCACGGGTAACATGAGCTTGAGCTTTGCGATGGCACAACCTCCCTGGCGCACGAAAAAATCTCGCACCCATTGTAAAGACGAGAGATGATCGTTTGTAGATCGGGAAAGGAGCTCATGGCGCGACCGTGTTGCCTGGCCATATTCGTCGTCCTGATGGCGACGGCTCTGGATGCGATGGCTTCTCCCGCATCGGTCAAGGCTATCGTCGCCTACATCTTTCCGCAAAACAGCGAATTTCAACCCGGCCAGGTCGACGCCGCCAGCCTGACGCGCGTGAATTACGCGTTTGCCAACATTGTGGATGGGCGCATGGTAACGGGCTACGCCGAAGACGCGGAGAACTTTGCCTACCTCCTCGCTCTCAAAGAGCAGAACCCCTCGCTCACGGTTCTGGTTTCGGTGGGCGGATGGCTGTGGTCGACGAATTTTTCCGATATGGCGGTCACGAGGCAAAGCCGGGAGATCTTCATCGGGAGCGTGATGGAGTTTCTCGCCAAATACAATCTGGACGGCCTGGACATCGATTGGGAGTTTCCCGGCGAGCCCGGCTGGGGGCATCCCTATCGCGCCGTCGACAAGCAGAACTTCACGCTGCTGCTCAAGGAACTTCGAGCGCGGTTCACAAAGGAGTCGCGCAAGACGCACCGGAAGCTTTACCTGACCATAGCTGCCGGAGCCTCGAACGATTTCCTGGCCAATACCGAGATGGCGAAGGTGGAGCGCTACGTCGACACCGTGAACCTGATGTGCTACGACTACTACGAACCGGATTCCGACGGCATCACCGGGAATCACGCTCCGCTGTTTGCCGATCCCGCGGATCCCAGAAAGGCGTCGGCCGACGGTTCGGTCGTTGCCTTTGAAAAGGCCGGCGTGCCGGCCCGCAAGATCCTTCTCGGTTTGCCCTTCTACGGTCACGTGTGGGGCCAGGTCGCAGGTACGAATCATGGCCTTTTCCAGCCGGGAAAACAGGTGCCTCACGCCTTCGGATCCTATTCCTCGATTACAAGCACGATGCTGAACCAGGGCTACGTTCGCTACTGGGACTCGAGCGCTTCGGTTCCCTATCTTTATAATCCGCAGAAGCAGATCTTCGTCTCGTATGAGGATCCGGAGTCGATTGCGGCGAAGTGCAGATACATCCTCTCCCGCAAACTCGGCGGAGTCATGTTCTGGGAGTACTCCTCCGATCCTTCAGGGGCTTTGCTGCACGCCATCAACGACTCATTCGGAACGCACGGGGCAACCGGCATGGCAAAACAATGAGCAGCGCACCCGCGATCGAATCCGCAACGCCCGTGAACACCGGCGCCGCATCGCGCGTGGTTTCCATCGATATTTTTCGCGGACTGACGATGGCCGTGATGATCTTCGTAAATGCGCTCGCCGACGGCGCGCATGGCCTTCCCTGGTGGACCTATCACGCCCACGCCGACTGGGACACGATGACCTATGTCGACATGGTCTTCCCGTTCTTTCTCTTCATTGTCGGAATGTCGCTTCCGCTCTCGGTCCAACAGCGGCTCAAGCGCGGGTCAATTGCCGGGCTGTGGCTGCACGTTGTGATTCGATCCCTGAGCCTGCTGGTGCTGGGGCTGATTCTTGCCAACTCGGAAAGGGCCGATCCTTCGCGAATGGGCGTAGACGGAAGCGTATGGGCGCTCCTCGGACTGATCGGCGCCGGACTGTTCCTGAATGTCTATCCGAAATCGGAGCGTTTTCGGAATTACGCGAGACTCCTCCGAGTGGCAGGTCTTGTGGCAGTTGTCGTCGCCTTCGCCATTTTTCGCAGGACGACACACGCGGGTCGCGGCGCATGGATCGACTTCTCGTATCCCGAGATCCTCGGCCTGATTGCCTTTGCCTATTTCGCCGCCGCAATCCTTTATATTCCCACGCGGCGATGGCGCTGGGCTGCTCCTGTCTGGTTTGCTCTTCTGGTGTTGCTCAACGCGGGCTGCGCGGCCAGGGTCTTCGGTCTGCCGCTTCACGTGCCCATTTACTTCTGGCCCTTCGATAACGGTGCGCACGCGTCGATTGTGATGGCCGGCGTGGTTACGTCGCAGATCTTTCTCAGAGCGCTTCCCGGCGCCGATGAGCGGCTCTCCGCAAAGGCCTCTACGGTCTCTGCAATCGGTTTCGCCCTGATCGCTTTCTTCGCGGGTTGGCTCGCCACTCCACTCGGAATCTCCAAGATTCGCGCCACACCGACCTGGTCGCTGTGGAGCGTTGGCGCGGCCGTGCTGGTTTTCACGCTTCTTTACCGGATTTGCGACCAGTACCGGCGCACCGCGTGGGCCTTCCTTTTGCGGCCGGCGGGCGCGAACACGCTGCTCACCTACCTGCTGCCGGATTTCTGCGCATATCTATTCGGCGCGGTTGGCTTCACCTGGCTGGATACGCACTTCAACTTCGGTTGGCCGGGAGTCGCAAAAACCACGGCTTTTACCCTCTTCATTCTCGCCATCGCCTCATTGCTTACGCGGGCAAAGCTGCGATTGCAACTGTAATCCGCACCGGTCGGTCCTGACTTCCGCTTTACGTTTCGATTTTTCCCTGGAAACTCCGGACAAGCCTTGCGTGAAGCCTAAAACATGAGCTTGAGAGCGAACTGGAGAATGCGCGGGTCGCGCACGTTGTCCGGATGCAGAAAGCCGGAGGGCAAATAGCCCTCGGATGTATTGCCTTCCACACACGTGCCGGCGCCGGCGTTGTACTGGAAGTTTCCGTTGGGCAGGTAACAACTGGGAGAGTTGTTCACCCCGTCGAACTGGGGATGATTGAAAATATTGAAGGCCTCGGTCCTGAACTCCGCGGTCCATCGGTCGCCTGACTGGAAGTGCTTGAAGATTCCCATGTCGAAATTGGTGTTGCGCGGGCCGAAGAGGGAGTTGCGGCCGGAGTTCCCGAAGGTGAGTCCCTGTGGCTCGTTGTAGGCCGCCGGATTGAAGAGCAGCGGGCCATAGATGCCCGGCTGGTTGCGCGGGCCGGTGACATGTTTCGGGCTTACACCGGGAGCGCGGTCGGCATAAGAGCCGGTGCCGTTGCCGTTGGCCACGCCGGCGTTGTCGTAATAGCCGCCGTTGACGATGCTGAACGGGTCGCCGGTTTGCACTTCGGTGATGCCGGACCACTGCCAGCCGCCGAAGGCGGTCCTGGTCAGGCGGCGGGAGTTAGATAACTTGGGCAATGTATAGATATAACTCACATTGAGGATATGACGCTGGTCGTTGTTGGAGCTGGACCGATTTCCTTTCAGATTGTAAGTGTCGACGAAGTTGCTGTCCCAGCGGTCGGATTCATTGTCGATCGAGTGGCTGTAGGTGTAAGCCAGAGTCAGTTCGAGATTGGTTGCGGTGCGGCGCCCCGAGACCTGCAGGGCGTTGTAGTTGGAGCTGGCCCCGAGTTCGATTCCGGTCACAGTGCTCCAGCCGGGAAAGTTTTCCCGATACATGTCGGGATCGACGTTGCCGCAGGCGATATTGAGATGAAGCAATGCATCGGGCTTGACCAGGTTGCCGGCCACATAGACCGGCGGCCCATTGCTGGCATTCTCGCAATCGGGAGGCGTGATAGGCAAACCGGCCGGATACGGGTTGTCCGCCGGATTCAGGTCGTGAAGCTGGTTGAGATCGTTTTGCAGCGTCAGATGAGTTCCCTTGCTGCCGACATAGGAAACGGTTGCGATGGTATTGCGCATCAGCTCGCGCTGGATGTCGAAATGATATTGCTGCATATAAGGCCAGGTAACTTGCGTCGCCGGGATCGAATTGGGAATGAGAGGAAAGTAAACGCCGCCGCCGATATTCCGGTACCCCTGAATGTAAAACTGGAGCGGAGTGAGAACCAGCGGCGGCTGGCCCTCGAGCGACTCGGCGTTGGCTTCGTTGCCGTTGGTGTGCTCGTAAAAGATGCCGTAGGCGGAACGGATCGCGGTCTTGCCGTCCCCAAAGGGATCGAAGGCAAAACCGACGCGCGGAGCGGGGTTCCAGATATGGCCTTTCATGCAGCCGTCGGGAACACCGTTCTCGCCGCAGCGGACGATGCCGCTCAGGTTCTGGATGCTCTGGCCGGGGCCGAAATCGAGCTGGCCGGTGTTGGGATCGACGGTCGGCATGTTCGCGGCATTGTAGGTGGACGGATCGAAGTTATAGGCGAGCTTGCTCATCTCCGTATAGAGACCGAACATGCTCATGCGCAGGCCCAGGTTCAGTGTGAGCTTTCTCGTAATGTGCCAGTCATCCTGGAGAAACGGCTCGAATATCCTGAATTCGAAATGATACTTCGGTTCCTGGTTCGACTGGGAATAGTTGGCGATGTCGCCCACCAGGAAATCGGCAAACGAACTGCCGGTGCTGGGAATGCCGCCGTTGGCCGGCGCCGTGAACCACGTGCCGCCATTGCCGCTGAAAGTAAGAATGCCCTGGGTATAGAGCTCCGCGTCTTCGTTCTTCTGGTTGAAAGTGAGATAGAAACCGGTCTTCAGGTTATGATTGTGGATCAGCCTGGTCAGCGTGTCCCGATAGGTATAAGTCGGATTCGAGTTATAGAAAGGAACGGGTCCGGCATCCTGAATGAGCGTGCCATAGGTGACGCCGCCATTGATGACGATGGTAGGAATCTTGCCGCCGAAGTTATTGTCGAACAGCCCCGTCATGGTGAGGCTGGGCGGGAGCGCGCCTGCGCCGGTGCTGTTGACGATGGTTATGTGATTGGCGCCGTAGCCCATCATATATTCGTTGGTCAGTGTCGACGACGGCGTCCACTGGAGGTTGAAGACCATGGAAACGCCGGGTTCAAGCTCGTGGCCGGGAATGCCGGGCAGGACGCCGCCGAGAGCCCACGGCGTGGACGTTTGCAGCGTGACCAAAGGCGAATCGTGGATGAAGCGGAACGACGCGTGCAGCTTCTGGCTGAACTGATGATCGAGTTTGAAGAGCTCTTCGTGCCACGTATAAGGAGCCCCCGCCGGGTCGCGATAGTAGGGCAAGCCGGCAAAGGTGGAGTTGGGCAGCGGGATCAGCGCAAGAAAGTCGGCGGTGTTGGTCTTGTCGATGTACGGCGAGACGTTGTTGTTCGGAAATCCGATGAACCCGCCGTCCTGCGCGGCGTCGGAGTTGTAGGCAGGACAGTCGGGATAGCTGACGAACGCGGGAGAGGCATTCGAGGGCGGCGTGCGATAAAAGATGGTTCCCGCCGGCGGGCAGATGGCGCTGAAGTCGCCGGCACGCTCGGCCGCTGTGGGAACCGGCAGGGAATAAAAGCCGGGCACATTCTCGACGCGGAGTTCTTCGGAGTAGAAGAAGAAGCTCTTGTTGTGCCCGTCGTAAATGTGAGGGATGACAATCGGTCCGCCGAGGGTGCCGCCGTAGTCGTGTTTCTTGTAGGCGCCGATGGGCTGATCGGGCAGATTGAAGTAATTCCGGGCGTTGAAGAACTGGTTGCGCAGAAACTCGAAGACCTCGCCGTGCAACTGATTGGTGCCCGATTTGGTCACCGCCTCCACGGTTCCCGAGCCGCTGCGGCCATACTGCGCGTCGTAGCTTGAAGTGAAGATCTGCACTTCGTCCAGGGCGTCCACATTGGGAAAAACGTTGAGGTTGGCCATGCTGCCGGAGTCCATCACGTCGCCGCCGTCGATCTCCCAGTTGTTGTACTCCGTGCGCCCGCCATTGATGGAGTAACTCACGCTCCCGTTCGGGCCGGTGGTGCCTTCGGACTGGCCGGTCTGATTGCTCACTCCCGGGGAAAGCTCGATCAACTGGACGAAGGAGCGGCCGTTCAGCTCCAACTGCGTAATCTGATTGGAGGTAATGGTGGTGGAGAGCTCGGAGCTTTGCGTCTCCACAGTGCCCGCGGCAGAACCCTGCACCGTGACTTCGGCGGTCTGGCTGCCGACCTTGAGCCGGACATCCACGCGGGCATTCTGTCCCACGCGAAGCACAACGTCCGAAGCGACATACTTCTCAAAACCCGACGCGGAGACGGTGACGGTGTACGCGCCCTCCCCGAGTCCCTGAACAAGGTAATCGCCGGTTCCGTTGGTGATGGTGCCCCGGTGAATGCCCCGATCGATCTCCGTGACCGTAACATGGGCTCCTGGCACCACCGCGTCCGTGGCGTCGCGCACCGTGCCGGTAATGGAACCGGTGACCTGGGCAAGAAGAGGCAACTGGCAGAGAAGGAAAGTTGCGGCGATCGAACGAAGCTTCCATCCGGCTCGCATGGCAGGTCCTCCTGCGAACGCAATTCCGGGCATCGCGCCCGGCGACTTACCTGATGACGGAAATATTACATGATTCGCGTCACCACGGGCGCGGGTACAGCCGGGAGCAAGGCAACAGAGTTACCGGCTCTCGAATTCAAAATGGCCGGCAGTTTTCAGCACAATCACTTCGCGTTTCCCGTCTTCGGCAGTCTCTCCGGTCTGCCTGGCCCCGTTCACCAGGATCGATTCGCCGGGCGAGGAGACTGGCAAGGAGACTCGTGCAATCGTTCCTTCGGGCAGATCGACAGTCGTCTTGTAGCCGTTCTCCCTGCGCATGGAGACTTTCAAAATCCCTCTCGGCGCAGGCTCTCCGCCTTGCGCCCATGCAAGATCGAGCAGGTCGGGGCGGATATCGACTTCGCCGAATCCGGCGCTGCGTGGCTGGATGCCGAGAATCTGCTCCATGATCCATGGAGTGACTCCGCTGGACCAGCCGTGCGCCAGGCTGGTCTGGTAGCCGGTCGTATCGTCGGCCTGCAGGGAAAGATGAAAGTCCTGCTTGTACCAGGAGGGATCGTATCCCTCCCAGAAGCTGGTTGCGCCTTCGTCGATCATGCCGCCCCAGTACTGGCGAATCCAGTCCAGTGCTTCGGCGCGGTGGCCCATCTTCGCCATGGCGCTGATCACGTAGTAGTTGTAATACGGCGTAATGATCAGGGCGTTGTACGGGATGTGTCCGACGCTGGATAGCGCGTTGCGCCAGATCGCATCGTACTGCGACGGATCGGCGACATCGGAAAGCACGGCGTAGGCGTTCGTTTGCCAGCGTGTGCCAAACGATCCGGAGTTCCCGAGCAGATATTTCTGCGCCGCCGCTCTCATGTCGTCTGCCGTCTTTTGGAAAGCGTCGGCATTCCGAGTATCGCCGAGTTCGCGCAACAGATAGATACCGTCGCGGAAGCCGGCATAAAACTCGAATTGCGTCGCCCTCCGCGCCTCCGGCGTATCGCCGTCGAGATCCGGAGACCAGTCGACGTACGGCGGCACCTTGGTCGTGTTGGCATAGAGTTTGCGCCCGTCCAGCTCCGTTTCCATGTAGCGCAGCAGTTGCACCAGCCGTTCATGCACCTTTTCCAGGTGTTGCCGCGAGCCGGTGTGCCGGTAATACTCCGCTTCGCCGGTAATCCAGAACGCGGAGTATCCGGCGATCCCGTCGACGTGATGAGTGACTGGAGCTTCTCCGATGAGGCGATCCAGCGTCTCTTCCATGAGAAAGTGGTCGTCGAAGACGTCTTCGATGGTGCGTCCGCTCACGTCCAGGTCGCCCATCCAGCGCCCGCGGTCGCGTTTGGGCGCATCCCAGATGTCGTCCTGCATGCAGAGGTGCGCGGTGTACGCACCCACCATCCACATCCGGTTCAGTTTTTCGTCCGACGATTGAAAGAACCCCTGATACTTCACCGGGTAATAGATGCCATCGAGCTGAATCGACCGGAACCGGAGATTCGAGCCGCGCTCGAAACGCAGCAGCGCATAGCGGAATGCGCTTTTCGGTCCATAAGCCGTGGCGTGCGGGGCAACATGGACAGGAGTCATCCCGAGCCAGGGTCCGTTCAACGCTTCGCCTTCCGACTCGCCATATTGCAGATCGATATCGGCCGCCTGGTCCGAATCGGAGTCGATCTCGAGCCGTCCGGCAACCTCGCGTCCGAAATCCAGGATGATCTGCGGCGGTCTTGTCGGCGAAACGGGCTCCGATGCGGCGCTCACCGTGAACTCCGCGCCGCTGCCGGGCGACGTCAAAGCCTGCTCGTTCTCCAACGTACCCGAGCCCGAAAAGGCGGGCAGCAGAGCCACAGGCGCCAACTTGAAGTGGGCCAGAAACGGCGAGATGCCGTCGTATCCGGGCCAGGCGTACATGCCGCCGTCGCCGTTCCACTGAAAAAACTCCATGGAGCTCTCGACGCCGCCCAGACTGTCGGCCGGCTCCCATCCGCTATCGTCGAACCCGGAATCCTGCCATCCATCGGCCGCTTTTTCTGACGTCTTCCACTGCGCGTCGCTGATCAGCAGCGGAGGCGCGTCGACGCCCTCCGCGGCCGGCACGATTTTCACTGCCAGAATTCTGCCCGCCGTGAGTTGCACCTCGCGCCGGCTGTTGCCGCTGCTGCCTACCTCCGGCCCGCGGACGGCCTCGATCGCAATCAGGTTCTTGCCCGGCCGGAGCGCGTGGGTCACGTCGATCGCGGCAACGCGAGCGCCCATGTTGACCTCGGGATTCACGCCGACGTCGATGTTGACTTCGGGACTCATCTGATAGTGCGCGACGTGCTTTCCGTTGATGTAAACAGTTGCCGTGCCCGGTCCCGCAAGATACAGCGTTGCAACCTTTTGCGCCACATCGACCGAAAACGACCTCCGGAAAAAGTGCGGCTCGAGGTGCGTGTTGCCTTCCGAGGTCCAGTTGCCCTTCAGATCCGGCTTTTCCGGCACGGCATCCTCCCGCGTCCAGATGTACTGCTCGGGAAGCGGCCGATGCGTCGCGGACTCCAGCCGCGGCGATGCGATGCCGCGTGCAGGATCGAGAGCGGAATCCGAGACGGAAGGCGCAGTGGCGGACAGGCCGGAGGCTTGTGCGAAAAGTGCGACCGGAGAGAGACAGAAAGGAAGAAGGCGGAGGATGACTTTCACGCGAAGTCCCCGATCATTGCGGTGGTGGAGTTGCGGCACCCATACTACAGCAATTCCTGAGTTGCTGTGGCCTCCCGGATTCCGTCCACGGTCGCCGCTCCCCAGCTTCGCGTCGACTTGAGTGCAGCGGCTTCGGGATGCAGTGACTCAGGAATTGCTCTGGCGCAGTTCTCCTTCCCTCGTGAACTATCAAAGTTCGACGATTTGCGGTCTTTCTTGAGGAAAAACCGCCCGGTCTTCCCGCCTCGGCATGGATCTGAAGGAGAACTGCCTTAACTCCAAAGGGCCGCGCCGGATGACGGTAAGCGTCGCGAGGTTGCCCTGGAACCCAGCTCTGCGTGTAACTTGAGTTACTGACTTTTGTAGGTAACCTAGTCACACAAATTGGTTATTGAGGAGAAAGGTTACTTTAGTGTACATTTCGACCGTAGTTAGTTAAGGTTGCCCTGCTCTGCTGCTTCCCCTGAACGAACGCAGAGTTGATGGATCCATTTCCGGATTCCTTCGGCCCGCTGGGTGCAGAGCCATCGCTTCCCTCGATTGAATTGCTCGCGGACTGTCGAGTCTGGGAGGAGCCATGCTGAGTTCAGGAACAGGCCAAGCCAGCATTCTGGTTGCGGACGACATCGCGGCCAATCGCGAGTTGCTCTGCGACATCCTGACCGGCGAAGGGTACAAGGTCATCTGCGCCGAAAACGGCGATCGGGCCCTTCACGCGGTCGAAAACCGAACCGTCGACCTGGCCTTGCTGGACGTCGTGATGCCCGGCAAAACCGGCTTCGAAGTCTGTCAATGGATCAAATCCAGGCCGGAGACGCTCTTCATTCCGGTCGTTCTGGTCACCGGTTTGACCAGCGTGGAAGAGCGCATTCAGGGCATACGGTGCGGCGCGGACGATTTCCTGAGCAAGCCGGTCAACAGCCAGGAGTTGCTGGCGCGGGTTCGCTCGCTTTTGCGCCTGAAGGAGTACACCGACGAACTGGAGAATGCCGAGACGGTTCTGTTCAGCCTCGCGCTGAGCATCGAGGCGAAAGATCCCTACACCCGGGGACATTGCGATCGCCTGTCGGCATATTCCGAGGCGCTGGGTCGCCGGCTCGGCCTGCCGCCTGAGCAGTGCGTGGCGCTGCGGCGCGCCGGCGTGGTGCACGACATTGGCAAGATCGGCGTCCCGGAGCATGTCCTTCTCAAGGACTCGCCATTGAACGACAAGGAGTGGGAAGTGATGAAGCAGCATCCGGTCACCGGCGAGCGGATCTGCTCGCCGCTGAAGTCGTTCCGGCTGGTGCTGCCCATCATCCGGCATCACCACGAGAAACTGGACGGCTCGGGCTACCCGGATGGCCTGAAGGGCGACAAGATTCCCCTTACCGCCAAGGTCCTGCAGATCACCGATGTCTACGATGCCCTGGTCACCAACCGGCCGTACCGGAAAGCCCTCAGCCATGAAGAGGCCGTCCGCACGATGCGGGACGAATCAAAGCAGGGCTGGTGGGACAGCTCCCTGATTGACGAACTGGTGGCTCTCATCTGCTGGCAGGCGCCGGTGGTCGAGTCGATTGAGGTTGCTCATGTCTTCTGAAGCATCGCGGGCTCCGGGCCGGCAAAGATTCTCTTCGCCGGTACGCGTCCTGGCCGCAAACGGAATCTGTGGCTTGCTGCTCGCCGGCCTCGCTGTGCGGGGATTGCGGGCTCAGGGGCCGAACTCCGAGCCGAAGCCGGCTCAGGACCTGAATCAGCTCAGCCTTGAGGAACTGGGCAAGGTCGAGATCACCTCCGTCGAAAAAGATCCGGTCCCGGTCGATAAGACTTCCGCCGCGGTGTACGTCATCACCCAGGAAGACATTCAGCGCTCCGGAGCTACCAGCCTTCCCGAAGCGCTGCGCCTTGCCCCGGGTGTGGAAGTGGCGCGCATCGATGCGGATCACTGGTCGGTGGCGATTCGCGGCTTCGCCGGCCAATTTTCCAAGTCGCTGCTGGTGCTGATCGACGGCAGGAGCGTCTACACGCCGCTCTTTTCCGGCGTGTACTGGGACGCGCAGGACGTGATGCTCGAGGACGTGGACCGCATTGAGGTGATTCGCGGGCCCGGCGGAACGATCTGGGGCGCGAACGCAGTCAACGGAGTGATCAACATCATCACCAAAAGCGCCGCGGAGACCCAGGGCACGCTGTCCACTCTGGGCGGCGGAAACGTCGACCCCGGAACCGGCGACCTGCGTTACGGAGCAACAACCAGGCACGGCTTCAGCTACCGCTTTTACGGCATGGGCGGGCTTCGCGGTCCCGAGTTCCATCCCGACGGCGACAACTTCGATCACTGGCGAATGGGCCAGGCCGGCTTTCGCACCGATTGGGCGCGAGGCACAAGAGACAGCTTCACTGTGCAGGGCGACCTGTATCGCGGCGAAAGCGGCGAAAGCCTGGAGATGGTCAACTACTCTCCGCTCGCCGAACTGGCGGAAGAAGACAAGGCGGATCTCTCCGGCGGAAACCTTGTAACGCGCTGGCAGCGGCGCATCAACGATGGCTCCGACATCCAGGTCCAGGCGTATTTCGACCGGACCAACCGCCAGGACGTCGAACTCGGCGAAACGCGCGACACTTTCGACGTGGATTACATCCAGCACCTCAGGCTTCGCGGGGAACACGAACTGGCATGGGGACTGGGCGCGCGGGTGAGCCCCAGCAACTTTATTCAGACCTCGCAGGCCGTAAACTTTCTGCCCGGCAAGCAGGTCGACAGCATCTATAGCAGCTTTGTCCAGTATGAATTGCCGATCGTCCGCGACAAGCTGTCGCTCACGGCCGGAAGCAAGTTCGAACACAATAATTTCAGCGGCTACGATTACCAGCCCAGCGTGCGCCTGCTCTGGTCGCCGGCCCGGCGCCAGTCCGCGTGGCTGGCAGTGACGCGGGCGGTAAGAACGCCTTCGCGCGTGGACCAGGACGTCCAGTTCAATATCCTCGTGCAGGCTACGCCGGCTCCGCCGATCTTCTTCGAGATTCTCGGCAATCCCAAGCTCAGACCCGAACAGCTCATTGCCTACGAGGCGGGATACCGCGTGCAGGCGAGCCGCCGGCTCTGGGTCGATTTCGCCACATTCTTCAACACCTACAACGATCTTCAGGGCTACGGCCCGCTCTCGCTGGCCATCGGCGACAATCCTCCGCCCGAAGATCTTCTCATCGTTGTTCCCTACGCCAACTCCATCGAAGGCAGATCGATCGGCACTGAAGTCACGCCGGTCTGGGACATGACCCGCCGGTGGCAGTTGCGCGGCTCCTATTCGCTTCTGCACATGGAGCTTTCCGACAAGCCCGGATACACCGACGTGGGCAATCTGCTCGAGACCTACCTCGGTTCAAGTCCGACCCATGTCGCCAGCGCGCAATCGATTCTCAACCTGCCGTGGCATCTCGAATTCAACCAGACGTATCGCTATTCGAGCGAGCTGCCCGAATACAGCGTTCACCCTTACAGCACAGCGGACGCGCGCGTGGCGCGGCGCGTCGGAGAGGGATTCGACTTCGCGGTCGTGGGCCAGAATCTGCTCCGTCCGTCGCACCCGGAATTCGGCGGCGACCCCGGCCCGCTGGTGGGGATCAAGAGAAACGCATTTCTCTCCATCACATGGTCAAGATAGGGCGGACCGACCCTGATGCGCCAGTGCAGTGCCACAACCCGCCCGATGCGCAAGGCACGGCTCGCCGTGCGGCGGAACGGCAACGCGCGTTTTCTGCTATTCCTGCTTGCGTTCGGCGCATCGGCCTTCGCAGCAACGGTGGTTGGCCATTCGCAAGCGCCCAGGGCCGACGCCGGCCAGGTGCAGGCCGCATATCTGTATAACTTCGGCAAGTTCGTCAAGTGGCCGGAGCTCGCCCCCGCCAACCAGACCGGCTCGTTCACCATCTGCGTGCTCGATCAGGACCCGTTCGGCCAGGTGCTGCAATCGATGCTGGCGCGCGAAACCGTGAGCGGGAAGCCCGTGGCCGTGAAGCGGCTGGCGAAGGCCCAGGACGCGGGCGCCTGCCACATCCTGTTTATCGGCGCGGCCGAGACCAAAAACCTCCCGGGAATCCTCTCCGCCGTCGGTCAGGATGCGGTTCTTACGGTGAGCGACATTCCCGATTTTTCCAAACGCGGAGGCATGATCCAGTTTGTGCCCGAGGGCGACCGGCTCCGCTTCGAGATCAATCTCGATGGCGCCGACAAGGCGCACCTGGTCGTTCCCTCCGAATTGCTCAAGGTGGCCGTGGCAGTGAGAAAGCCTGCGCGGCCGGGAGAATGACGATGTCGCAACCCAGGGATCGCTCGATTGCGCAGAGACTCACCGGGATGAACATGCTGGTGTGCAGCGTGGCGCTGGTGCTGGCGTGCGCGGCATTCATGGCCTACGATCTGGTGACCTTTCAGTCGGCCACGGTGAATTATCTTTCGATTCAGGCCCGGATTCTCGGGTCGAACTCCATCACCGCTCTTGTCTTCGACGATCCCGAATCCGCGACAAAGACACTTTCGGCGCTGAAAGCCGACCCGCACATCCTCTTCGCTGCAATCTGCACGGAGGACGGAAGGCCGTTTGCCACCTACACGCGCGCCGGCAGCGGCGCCGTTCCCGAAACGCCGGCGATTCCCGTGGGACAACTGGAGCGGCACTGGATCACAAGCAGCGGAATTCTCCTGGCGCGAACCATGGTCCTGGACGGCAAGCCGAGCGGAACGATCTACATCCGCTCCGACGTGGAGGCGCTCACCAGCAGGCTGAAGCTCTACGTCAGCATCGCCTGCGCTGTTCTGCTTCTCTCGCTGCTTGCGGCGCTGGGGGTGTCGGCGATCTTCCGCAAGTCGGTGGCCCAGCCGATCGTGCAGCTTGCCGGAGCCGCGCGGGAGTTCTCTCTCAGCACGACGTATTCGCATCGCATTCCACAGGCGCATGGGCCCCGCGAGATCGGCGCCCTGATCGATTCGTTCAACCAGATGATGGCGCGCATCGAGACGAGCAAGGCCGGCCTGCAAAAGGCCCACGACGAACTGGAGCAGCGCGTCGAGGAGCGCACCGCGGAGCTGGTTGCCGCGCAGAAGAAAGTCGAAGCCTATTCCGAGTCCATCCTCCGCGCCAAGGAGGACATTGAACGGGCCAGCAAGTTCAAGGACCAGTTCCTCTCGACGATGAGCCACGAGTTGCGCACTCCGCTGAATGCCGTGCTTGGCTTCTCCGAGTTGCTGCTGGACGCGCGATACGGCCCGCTCAGCGAGCGTCAGGCGCGCTATCTGAACCACATTCACACCAGCGGCCAGCACCTGCTCCGCCTCATCAACGACATCCTCGACCTGTCGAAGATCGAAGCCGGGCGCCTTCAACTGACTGTCGAGGACGTTGCGGTCGACACCTGTTTCGCGGAAGTATGCGAGACTCTGCAGGCCCTGGTGGAAAAGAACGGACACCGCCTGATGCAAAAAGCGCAGGGCGGGCTCACGGTTCGCGCCGACGGCACGCGCTTCCGGCAGATGCTGATGAACCTGCTCGGAAACGCCATCAAATTCACGCCCAGGGGCGGGCAGATCGAGCTGGCCGCGCGGCAGCAGGGAAACATGGTGCTGGTGGAGGTTCGCGACTCCGGCCCCGGCATTCCTCCCGAAGAGAAGCAGCGCATCTTCGAAGCGTTCCATCGCATGCGGCAAACCGACAAGGCTTCGGAAGGAACCGGGCTCGGTCTGGCCATCACGCGCAGGCTCGTCGAGTTGCATGGCGGGCAGTTGGATGTCGAGAGCCAGCCCGGCGCCGGAAGCTGCTTCTACTTCACGCTCCCCTGCTCCCGATCGCACCAGGTCGCGCAGGACTCCGCGGATACAAAGACGTCCGGCGCGAAAGGACGCGTTCGAATCCTCGTGATCGAAGACGACTCTTCGGCGGCCGATCTGCTGGAGTCGCAGCTATCGTCGGCAGGATACGAAGTCACGGTCTGCAGCGAGCCGCAGCGGGCGGTGGCGATGGCCATCGAACTGCAACCCACCGTCGTTACCCTTGACGTGGTCATGCTGCCCGTGAACGGCTGGGACATCCTGTCGCGCCTGAAGAGCGATCCGCATACCGCCGATATCCGCGTGGTCATGGTCACCGTGATGGACCAGCGCCAGACCGGAGCCCTGCTGGGCGCCGACGAGTACATCGTCAAGCCGGTCGACAAAGCGATCCTCCTGGCCGCAGTGGAGCGCTGCCTCACGCGCCGTGAACGGCCCGCCGCGGGACATTCGATTCTGGTGGTCGATGACGACATGGCGACGCGCGAGTTCGTGACCGACCTGCTTGCGCAGAACGGCTACCTTGTCAACTCGGCCGCGGACGGCGCACTGGCGCGGCTTGAACTGCAGGCTCGCCTGCCCGATCTGGTCATTCTCGATCTTATGCTGCCGGATGTGAGCGGATTCAGTCTGATTGCCGAGTGGCGCAAGGACGCGGCCACGGCGGGGATGCCCATCTTCGTGTTGACCAACAAGGACCTCTCGCCCGAAGAGAAAGAGTACCTGCACGCCAATACAGGCGCCATGTTTTCAAAGCATGGGGAGTGGCAGGACGAGCTCATCCGGCAAATCCAGCGCGTTGCGCCAGTGCTTGCGGAGGTCTGATGAGTCACCGGATTCTTGTTGTTGAGGACAACCCGCTGAACAGCGAACTGCTCTGCGACTGGCTCGAGGCCGAAGGCTATTGCGTCGTATCCGCGGCAACGCTTCATGATGCGTTTGCGGCTTTGGAGAAGGATGCGCCGAACGCGGTCCTGCTCGACGTGCAACTCGGCGCCGAGGATGGTCTCGAACTCGCGGCCTCGATCCGGAACGATCCGCGTTTACGCAGCCTTCCGGTGATTGCGGTCACGGCCCATGCCATGGTGACCGAACAGCAGCGCGTGATGCGCGCCGGCTGCAACGCCTGCGTATCGAAGCCGATCGATTTCAAGGCGTTGAATCGTCACCTTCACGCATCGCTCCTGCACGAGTCGCCTGCGGGATGAAAGCCGCATGGCTTTTGCGGCTCCGGCGTATGGCAAAGTGGAAATGCTGTAAATTCACGTCGCGCCGGCCAGGACAATCGTCGTCCCGGACAGACCCGTTCTTACCGATCCAACCGGGCCCGCCGCAGCAAGTCCTGAAACCGCGGATCGCTTCGGATCGGGTCGTAGATCGGGTCCACTTTCATTTGTGCCACCACAGGCGAGTGCTCCGCATACGCTCTCTCCAGCAGATCGAGAACCCGCTCGTTCTCTCCTGTGCCCCAATAGGCCACCAGCAACACCGTATATCGATCCGGCCGCGAAGCGGCAACTTGCTCGACCTTCGCCAACGCCCGGCGCGCCTCCGCAGCGCGGCCTGAGCGCGCGTAAACTGCTGCTTCCCACGCCCACAGCGCCGGCGTATCCCCGCGCGCCGCCAGGCGATTGATCTCGTCGAGCGCCTCGCCATACCTGCCCAGTTGCGAATACGGAGGAATCATTCCCTCCCGGGCGCGACTGTAAGTCGGATCCAGTTCGAGCACCGAGCGGCATTGCTCGATCGCTCGCTCATACTGGCGCGAATAGTAAAAGATGGATGCGTGGTCGGTGGCGATGATCAACGATAAAGGATCGAGCTGGCGCGCCTGCGCGCTCTCTTGAAACGCCTCATCGAATCGCCCTTGCCACGAGAGGAACTCCGCATACCACTGGTGCGCTGTCGCATATTGCGGGTTGAGCTGAATCGCGCGCCGGAATTCTTTCTCGGCTCCCGGCCAGTCGTAATCGTAGTTCTCTTCGATCAGGGCAAGTGAGGTATGAGCCTCGGCGAGACCCTCGTCGAGTTGCAACGCCCGCAATGCCGCGGCCCGCGCCTTCGGCATCAGTTCGCTCTGCGGCCCCATTTGCCAGGTGCTCAACAAGCCGAAAGTGTCCGCCAGCCCCGCGAAGGCTCGCGCGTAATTGGGGTCTTTATCGATCGCCTGCTGAAAGTAACCGGCTGCCTGGCGGAATCCCTCCGCGGTCCTTTTGTTCCACAAATACCGGCCCTTCAGATACAGATCGTACGCCTCATACGACCCGGTTCCCGGCGGGCGTACAGCGGCTCCCTGCGCTGCCTCGATCCTTCGTCCCCCGCCCAGGCTCGATTCGATTTCGTCGGCGACTTCCCGCGCAATCTCTCCCTGCAACTCCAGCAGGTGTCCCAGATCGCGATCGTATTCCCGTGCCCAGACATGGCTCTGGTCCTTCACCTGGATCAGTTGCGCCGTAATCCGAACCCGCTCCGAATCCCGGCGAACGCTGCCCTCGATCACATACTGCACCCCCAACTCCCTCCCGATCTGGGGAATTGATTCCTGCGAGTGCTTGTAGTGCATCACCGAAGTCCGTGCGATGACGCCGAGATGCGCCGGATCGAGGTCCCCGAGCTGGCTGATCATCTCTTCTGTCAGCCCGTCGCTGAAGTAATCCTGACCGGGGTCGCCGGTAAAGTTCTCGAATGGCAGCACCGCCAGCATGATTTTGACCCCCGGCTCCGCAGCGGCGCGCCGGGAATGCCACAGCCAAATGGCGGATGCGACGATGACGGCAAACGCCACCGCGACGGAGGCGATGATAGCCAACCTCCACCGAATCACGCTTCGCCGGCGCGAGGGCGACGGAGTTTCCGGGATGCTTCCCGCATCGGCCGGAGCTCCGGGCGCTTCCCGCTCCTGCGTCTCATTTGCCGACTCCGTAACCGGAACCAGAAACCGGTAACCCTGGCCCTGTACGGTGAGAATGTAACGCCGAGTGCTCGTCTCGTCCAACGCTTTCCGCACCATGAAGATCGTCTGCGTCAGGTTCGACTCTTCCACGAAACTGTCCGGCCAGACGGTCTTGATCAGCTCGTCCTTGGTCACTACCCTCCCGGCGTTCTGAACCAGCAAGAGCAGGGCGTCGAAGGCCTTCGGTGTCAGTGGCGCCGTTGCCCCGGCTCTCTTCAAGACCCGGCCCTGAGCGTCGAGGCTGAACTCGCCGAACAGGTACAAGTGATTGGTCAGACTGGGCATAACTGGCTTTTAGAAACTTTGAGAACTTTTGAGCGCCAATTCTTAGGACATATGAGGCGTTTGCGAACTAGCTTTCCCTCGGAGTTGGCAGAGCGGCCTAAACCAGGAAGTCGGAGAAATCTTACCACGATTCGCGCTCGATCCCTGGAACGACAGCCCTTGGTGTGACTATCCGTAAACGAAGGAGAATTCCCCATGCGGTATCCATGTCAATTATGGACTGTAAAGCGAAATCGGCGGCTGGTTCTCAGCGCAGCTCTGGTTGCGGGCGCGATGCTGGTCGGGATTGCGGCGGTCAACGGCCAGTTCCCCTACTTCCCGAATTTCATTCCGAATGGAATTCTGTTTCCGGACCCGAATGGCGCTTCGCAAACCTATAGCACCAACGGCGGCGGAATCGATCAGACCGGTCCGTTCTTCCAAAGCCTGGGAACGAACGGCAGGACTTGCGCGACCTGCCACCAGCCGGGCGACGGCATGTCGGTTTCGGCCGCGGATGTCGATTTGCGCTTTCTTCTCACGCAAGGCACGGATCCGATTTTCCGCACCGTGGACGGCTCGAACTGCGACCACAACATCGACGTATCGACGATCGAGGGTCGGTATTCAGCGTACAGCCTGCTGCGCACGCGCGGCCTGATCCGGATTGCGCTGGCCGCGCCGGCCAATGCGAACTATGCGGTGACCAACGTCAATAATCCATATGGGTGCGATGAAACGGACACGATTTCGCAGTACCGCAGGCCGTTGCCGTCGACCAACCTGCGGTTCCTGAGCGCCGTCATGTGGGACGGGCGCGAGTCCTCCGCGGCGACCGGCACGACAAAGATGTCCTTTAGCAACTTCCCGGACTCGCTCGTCAGCGACCTGGAGCATCAATCGCTGGATGCCACGATTACCCACGCCCAGGGAGACGGAACGCGGCCCACAGCGGCCGAACAGCAGGAAATCGTGAACTTCGAGATGGGTCTGTCAACGGCGCAGGCCTTCGGAAACAACACGGGGCCGCTCAACACGCAAGGGGCGACGGGCGGGCCGCCGGGCTTGCTGAACCAGCCGTATTTCATCAGCATCAATTCGAGCATCAATTTCCTGTTGCCGCAGCTTGAGCAGCCGGGTGGTCTGGTCACGCCCGGAGACGGGCAGTTCACGCCGGCCATCTTCGGCACCTTCAGCGCATGGCAGAACCTCCCGGCGCGGGATCCCAGGGCTGCCGTGGCCCGCGGCCAGGCGCTTTTCAATTCCCTGCCGATCAACATCACCGGTGTAGCCGGAATCAACGACGATGTCTCGCAAGGCGGCCTTGTGGCCGGCGGCATTCCTTCGCTCACCGGCACCTGCGGAACGTGCCACGACACGCCCAACGTCGGCAACCATTCCTTCCCCACGCCTCTGGACATCGGCACCGGCGATCCGAATCCGTCCAACTGGTCCACGAATCTCGGCGGACTGGACATCAGCTATCTGCCCAGCATCACGGTGTGCCTGACGGACCCGACAACCGGCTTGCCCACCAGCACCTGCAAAACAACTTCGGACCTTGGACAGGCGCTGATCGACGGCAACTTCGACCACGTGGGCAAGATCAAGGGACCCATCCTGCGCGGACTCTCGGCGCGCGCGCCGTACTTCCACAATGGCTCGGCGCAGACGCTGCTGGACGTCGTACACTTCTATGAAAATCGTTTCGGCTTCACTCTGACACAGCAGCAGGAGTCGGACCTTGTCGCATTTCTCGGCTCTCTCTGACCGAATCACCGGCATGGCGATTCTCCAGTTACAATAGCTATCTCAAGAAGCTGTTCAAAGTGGCTCGCCGCGGCGAGCCACTTTCATTTGCGCTCCATTTCCATGCCCGCAGTGCCGAGGTTGGTTCGGCTGCATGGGTGAACAGTATTTCCGGGAATTCTGATTTATAAAGGAACGGTCGATCTCCACACCGTAGAGCTGACCTCGCGTAACCAAAGCTCGCACAACCGGTGCGAAAAGTCCGCGGAGGCGGCAGAAGGGGTTGCGTTCATGAAGGCATGCGTCGCATGCTCGGCTGTATTTGCTGCCGTACTCGTCTCCTGGACTGCGGTTTCCGCCCAGATTCCGGGCATGGTTCAGCCGAAACACTATCCGTGGTCTGACGCAAGCCTCTCGCCGGATCAGCGTGCCGACATGGTGATTCGACAGATGACGCTGGACGAAAAAATCCAGCTTCTGCACGGCCCCGGATGGCAGGCGCTCTTTGCGCCGCAGGAATCCGGCCCCTTGACGCGCGCCATCTCGGTGCTGGGCTTCATTCCCGGCGTTCCGCGGTTGGGGATTCCCGACCTGCAGATGACGGATTCCAACCAGGGTGTCTCCGGAGCCGGCGTAAAGGGCCGCTATGCCACCGCCTTGCCGTCCGGCGAAGCGATGGCAGCCGCGTGGGATCCGGCTCTTTCTTACGAGATCGGCACCATGATCGGGCACGAGTTGCGCGCGATGGGATTCAACATGTCGCTGGGCTCGGGCATCAATATGATCCGCGAGCCACGCGATGGCCGGACCTTCGAATACAAGGGCGAAGACCCGCTGCTGGCGGGCACATTGTCCGGCCAGGAATTGAAAGCGGAAAAAGCCCTGCATCTGATTACCGACGTCAAGCACTATGCGGTCAACGACCAGGATGCGGGCCGGATCGTCGTCAACGCGATTATCGACAAACGCGCCATGCGCGAAAGCGACCTGCTGGCGTTTCAGATTGCGCTGAAGGATTCCGGAGCGGGCGCGGTCATGTGCTCCTACAACCGCATCAACGGAACCTATGCCTGCGAGAACCCGTACACGCTCACCGATGTGCTGAAGAAGGACTTCGGCTTCAAGGGATTTGTCGTCTCCGACTGGGGTGGCACGCAAAGCACGGTGAATGCGGCAATGGCGGGCCTCGACATCGAGATGCCAGGCAACGATTCCTTCGGCGAGCCGCTGAAGAAAGCCGTCGAAGCCGGCCAAGTGCCCATGGAACGTCTCAACGATATGGTGCACCGCATCCTGCGCACGGAATTCGATTCGGGCGTCGTGGACGATCCGCCGCAGCCGGAGTCGCCGGACGTGATGCGTGGTTTCGAGGTCGCGCAGAAGACCGAGGAGCAGGGCGCGGTGCTCCTGAAGAATGCGGGCAACGTGCTGCCGTTAAGCGCCGCGTCCATCCGGTCGATCGCCGTGATCGGCGGCCACGCGGATGTGGGCGTGATGTCGGGAGGCGGCTCGTCTCAGGTTTCACCCGCGGGCGGCAACCCGGTTCCGCCTTCGCCGGAGCTGCTGAAGAACCCGCTGGCGAGCTTTTTTCTCGTCGCGGTTTACCATCGTTCCGCGCCGTTGAAGGGAATTGAAGAGAAAGCGCCGCATGCGGAGGTACATTTCGATCCCGGCACGGATCCCGCAGCGGCCGCTGCCCTCGCCAGCAAGTCGCAAGTGGCGATTGTCTTTGCGGTGCAGCACGAATCGGAAGGCATGGATCTCGAGAATCTTTCCTTGCCCGAGAACCAGGATGCTCTGATCGAAGCCGTCGCCGCGGCCAATCCGCATACGATTGTCGTTCTCGAGTCCGGCGGCGCCGTGCTGATGCCATGGCTCGACAAAGTCGCGGGAGTTGTCGAGGCGTGGTATCCGGGCATTCGCGGATCGCAGGCCATCGCCAATCTTCTTTTCGGCGATGTGAACCCGTCCGGAAAGCTCCCGCTGACCTTCCCCAAGAGCGAAGCCGATCTGCCTCACCCGATTCATCTTGGCCCGCCGAAGCCCGATGCGGACCACCCGGTGCCGAAGCTCGCAGGTGCGCCAGGAATGATCGGCATGGCGATGGGCATTGGCCCGTTCTTCGACGTGGATTACGACGAAGGGCTGAAGGTCGGCTACAAGTGGTACGACGCCGAACAGAAGCCAGTGCTTTTCCCGTTCGGCTTTGGCCTCGCGTACACGACGTTTGCGTATTCAGGGTTGAGCGTTATGCCAGGCGAATCCACCACCGTCTCGTTCACGGTGAAAAACACCGGCAGGCGCGCCGGAATCGAGACGGCCCAGGTCTACGCGTCTATACCGGACTCGGCCGGTGAGCCGCCGAAGCGCCTGGTTGGCTGGACGAAGGTCGAACTTGGTCCCGGCCAATCGAAGCAAGTTGAAATCCCGGTGCTCCGCGACCGGTTGTCCGTCTTCGACGAAGCATCGGATTCCTGGAAGCTGGTACCCGGACAATACATCCTTCGCGTCGGGGGATCGTCGCGCGATCTTCCTCTGGAAAAGACAATCTCCTACTAAGTGCGCGATCGATACCTGCCTGAAGGCATGCACCTACGCCTTGGCCACGCCGCCAGCCAATTTGTGGTTGGGGAGATGAAGCGGAAGGATGCAGGCGCCGAGAAGACCGGCTTCGGCGCCCAGCTTCGCCGGCATCACACGAGTCCCCCCGCCGGGCATGCCGCCGGCAGCGGCTCGACCGGGCGCGGTGAGGGAGTAAACATAACTCCGCCGTTCCAGCTCCTCGAACATGGCCGGCGAAAGCAGATCCCAGGAGTTGGCCACGCCGCCGCCGATGACGTAGAGGGGCAGGTTGAAGATGTTGATCAGGCCGGCAAGACCGATTCCAAGCGACCGGCCTGTATCGGCATAGATTGCCTGGGCAGCCTTGTCACCGTGCCGTGCCGCCTCGGCAAGATCGAGCGCGGTGAGCGAAACCCCATCCCGCTTGAGCGCGGCGAGGCCGGGAGCCTTGCCGGACGCGATCAGCCGCTCGGCGGCATTCATCAGCGCCGTTGCGGAGGCGCACGCCTCGAGGCAGCCGGTGTTGCCGCACCCGCAGAGCGGACCTTGAGGAAAGATGGTCACATGGCCGGCCTCGCCTCCCATGCCGGCGGCGCCATGCCAGAGCCTTCCATCGAGGATGATGCCGTTGCCGACGCCGGTTCCGAGGGTCAGCATGCAAAGCGAATCGACGCACAGAAGTCGGCCTAAACCTAGCGCAAATTCGGCAAGGGCCGCGGCGTTGGCATCGCTCTCGATGGCGATGGGCCCATCGAGGCGCTTCTCCATCTCCGCGAGGAGGTGGAAGCCATCCCATCCGGGCAGGTTGGGAGGATGATGGAGACGGCCGGCGGGAAGCTCGAGCGGGCCTGGCGAGCCGACCCCGATTCCAGCCAGCGTTCGGCCATCGGAATAGCGTTCGTGGAGCTCCCGAACGGCGGAACACATGTCCTCGACCACGGCATGAGGACCGGCTTCAAGGCGGGTGGGGAGTGCGACGGAGTCGAGGATGCCGTCCTCGGGCGTATAAGCCGCGACCCGCAGGCTGGTTCCACCGAGATCGACGCCCATAGTCAGGAGCGGTTCCGTTTGGGGAGTCATTCAGTTCACCCAGTTTGCAAAGCCGGAATCGTGACGGGTTGCCGACCGTTCCCGTCGAAGCCGGCAATGCCGAGCATGGAGAAAACAGGTGTACCGGAAAAGAGCGAGAGCTCCTGATTTTTCTGGCTTGGAAACGATACCACACGAGCGGCACGATTGGAAATGACCAGGCTGGCCGTGGCCATAACCGGCTGAAGGCGCCGCGCGGGCATCTCTTGTCGCACCCCGCGATCATGCGCTTAACATTGGAAGCCGGACAGCATAGACTGATCGTGCAGCAAACCAGTGGGAAGCGAATGAAGAAGAAGACATTGCACCCCACTTTGAGCCAGGTGGCACGCGAGGCCGGGGTGGGCACCACCACCGTGTCGCGTGTCATCAACGGCGGACATCGCGTGAATCCGGAGACGCTGGCGCGCGTGCGCAAGGTGATCGAGCGGCTCGGCTACATGCCCAACCAGGCGGCACGCACGCTGAAGGGGCATCGGACCAAGACCATCGGACTGGTCATTCCCAGCATCGCCGACCCTTTCTTTTCAAACTGCGCCGAAGCCGCGCAGGCCATTGCGCGAGCCAACGATTCGCTGCTGATGCTGACGGTGACGTCGAACGATCCGCGCGCGGAGATGGAGAACCTGGATGTTCTGATCCGGCACCGGACCGACGGCCTGCTGATTGTGCCGGCCAATTCCCAGAGCCAGATGTTGCGCGAACTGCTGGAACGCGTGGCTGTTCCGGTGGTTGCGATCGACCGGCCCGTTGCCGACTCCTCGATCGCCTCGGTGGTGTGCGACAACTTCAAGGGAGCGATCACGGGCACCCAGCACCTCATCGATCACGGTTACAAGCGGATTGTCTGCCTCACCGGCGAAAGCACCCTGTACACCATTCGCGAGCGCATGCGCGGCTACCGCAAGGCCGTAGAGCAGGCGAGACTGAGTTGCATCATCGATACCTCGGTGAAGGACTACAAGTCGGCGGAGTATGCGATCAAGAGCCTGCTGGATGGCCCGGAGCCGCCGGACGCCATTTTTGCAACCAAGAACAGCACCACCATCCACGCGTTCGAGGTGTTGCAGAGGCTGAACATTCCCGTGCCGCAATCGATCGCGCTGCTCGGCTTCGACGATTTCGAACTGGCTTCGACCGTGAGGCCGCCGATCAGCGTGATTCAGCAGCCGGTGGAGGAGATCGGGCGCAGGGCCGCGGAGATTCTGTTCGATCAGTTGCTGGACGAGCGCGGAACCGGATCGCCGGCGACACGACATCCTCTGCAGGTGAAGTTGCAGACGCGCCTCATCCAGCGAGCCTCCTGCGGCTGCACGCCGCCGACGCCGTGACCCGCGAGCGGGTCGCCGATTGCGTTCTTTGCGTGATGCGCGTTACGGCTGTGGCGATTTTTGAGGGATGTAGGGATTGGGCGTCTCGACCGATGAATGCGTGCTGTTGAGCTTGTCGCAGATATCGAACTCATGCCTGGCCTGATCGGCAAGCCCCTCGCGGCGATAGATCCGGCCCAGTTTGAAATGAAGCTCGGACGAGTTCGGAGCCAGAGCGATGGCTTTCTCGAGCTCGGCTTGTGCCTCCGACAACTGGTTCCGGGCTTCATAGACTTTGGCGAGCTCGTCGTGAATGCGCGGATTCTGCGGGGAAAGAGCGACGGCCCTTGCCAGAAGCGGCAACGCCTTGTCGTACTCACGCTGATCGGCGAGAAGAGTTCCCAGGTTCAGAAACGGCTGGGAGTCCGCGGGGGCGCTGCCCTGCCAGTCGATCGCGGTCTGAAAGGCGGCCCCGGCTTTGGCGGAGTCGTTCAGCTCGCCCCAGGACAGGCCGAGATTGTTCTCGGCTTCGACGTATTTCGGATGGAGCACAAGCGCGCGCTCGAAGCAGGAGACCGCGCCGGTGAAGTCATTCTCGTTGTATCTGGTGCGGCCGAGCAGATACCAGGCATCGTCGTCATTGGGGGCTTCGCGCGTGACTTCGGTAAACCACTTGTCGGCGTCGGCGAAGTCCCCGAGCAGCACGTAGTCCGATGCAACGGACTTCAGATCCGCGGCGCCCGGCCGGCGATATTTGGCTCCGGCGGTGAATTCGGCCAGCGACTCCTTTGCTTTCTGCTCGCGAAAGAGCGTGTAGCCAAGCAGGAAATGCGCATCGGCGTCCCCGGGATGCGCTGAAACATACGCCCGCAGAGAGGCCTCGGCCCTGGCAAAGGCTCCGGCCTGCAGCAGGGAGCGCGCGCCGGCAAGGGGGTCGGAGGGCGGCTGTTGACACAGCGGTGCCGGGCCGGTTGCGGCGATGGCTGCCCATGCGAGCGCCCTTGCGAGTGTCAATCCTGCCGGCTCTGGCTTCATCGGCTGCCCGGGGCGCCGCAAGTGGAAAGTTGCTCGTTCAACTGGCGCAGATTCCTGAGATCGGGATTGTAAACGAGCGCATCGCGAACCGTTGCGCGAGCGGCTTCACCCTGGCCCGCCATGCATTCCACCCGTGCAAGGTTCATCGCCAGGCCGGAAACGTCGCGATTGTCATGGAACGCTTTGCGCAACAGATCCATCGCGTCGTTGAGCTTGCCCTGCTTCGCAAGGAGCGTTCCAAGATTCGAAAGGGCGGTCAGGTCGACGGGATCCAGCGCAAGAACGCGGCGAAATGCCTGTTCGGCGGCCTGGTTGTCGCCGTGCTCGGCGCTCAGGTTGCCGAGCGCATCGAGCGCCGCCTCATCGTTCGCAATCGCATCCTGCTGTTGATGCAGCAACTCCAGGGCGCGTGGCTCATACGATCGATCGCCTTCCAGCAGCAGCTTGTAGTACGCCATGGCCAGATCGCGCGTCGTCGCTCCGGGAGAGAAAACCGGCTCCAGTTCGTCGCCGGGCCTGGCCGGCGCTACCAGTGCGGGCTTATCCGGCTTTCGCAGGATGCGATGGTCGGTCCAGGCCACATGGGGAATGTTTTCCGCGCCCGTGCGCGGCATGTGACAACTGGTGCAATCCTGGTTTTCAGGGTGATGCGATGCGGCAAATTCCGGCTGCGAATGGCAGGCGAGACACTTGCCGCGAAAGAACGCCGCCTTTTCCGCCGGCGCGGGGGCGAAATGGGGATCGTGGCAGCTCGTGCAGGACATTTTGTCGCCGCTCGTGCGCTTGCAGGTGCTCTGGCTGAGCTGTTCCACCTCGCTCACTCCGCGCGCCGTCAAACTGGCGCCGCCGCGAACGTAGTAAGCCAGATAATTCGAGACCAGGTCGCCGGGACGATAATCCAGCGCGGAGCGGCCGGCGCGCTCCACCGACACATCGCCTTCCAGATGGCAACTGATGCAGACCGAATCGCGCCGGTTTGCCTCCAGCCGCGCGGGATTGACGATCGCCGCCTTCCCGCCGGACCTGACATGTTCGCCGGAATCGCCATGGCACATCTCGCAGGTGATTCCGGTGTGGAGAAATGGCTCGGCCTGAAAGCGGTTGATCGTGCCCCGATCGGCGGCCTGCACCGCGCTCATGTGGCAGCGCAGGCACGCGCTCTCCATGGGCAGCGCGGGCGGCCGCTCGCGCATTTCGCCCAGGCCGGGCTTCATGTCGTAGCTTTGGGAAGACGCATACCACGCGACCGGAGACTCGAAGAGATACCGGTCCACGGAATAGAGATAAGTGATTCCCAGATGGCCGGACCCCAGAAAATAACTCAACGTCCATTTGCCAATAAGCGAGGAGGTCCTGCTTTCGCGCGCCTCGAGCACGGCCATGCCGTTCCCGTTCGAAACGCTGTACGCCACGCCCGAGGGATTGTGCACAAAGGTTGCGGTTTTCAGGTTTTCCGTGGCAAGACCGCTGGCGTTTGCCATCGGCGTGGCGAGCCAGGAACGAAAAAGCGAAGCATGACAGCGGGCGCAGACCGCATCGGCTTGCCGCGCCGGGGTCGCCTGCGACCTCAGCTCGCCGGCAAAGACGAATACCAGCAGGAACGCCGACGCCGGCCAGCCGATACGCACCCTACTGCTCGGAGCTCTTGATCGCCTTGACTTCATTGGCCTGCCTGGCCACCGCCTCGCTGGCCTCCCGCTGCAGCCGGCTATAAGTCTGCATCTCCTTGAGAGCTTCGGCGGAGTTACCCTGGGCACGATATGCCGCGGCCAGAAGAAAATGGATGCTTGGCTCCCCGGGGCTGTCTTTTTCCGCCATCAGCAGGTCGGGCAGCGCGTCGGCCTGCTTGCCCAACCGGATCAGCGCGCGCCCGCGGTCCGCGCGCGCCTGCATCAGCGCCGGACAGCGATCGATGGTCCTGTTCAGCTCGGTGAGCGCATCCTGGGCGGACTCATTGGCCTCCAGCATCGAATTGGCGAGCTTCCAGCGAGCGAGGCAGTTATACGGGTCGTTGGCGAGCTCCGCCTTGAACTCGGTCTCCGCGGAATCCCATTTGGCAATGCTCCAGTAAGCGTCGCCCATGTGCATGTGCGTGCCGGGGAGGTGCGGATCCAGATCGATCGCCTTCTTGTACTCGACCATTGCCAGATCGTAGTTATGCATGCTGGCGTCGATCTCCCCGGCGATTTCATGCGCAACCACCGAATCGGGATCGATCTCGTCGATCTTCCTGAGCGAGTCTTCCGAAAGCTCAAGGTAGGTCTTGCCCAGCAGGTACCAGCCCTTCTGGTCTTTCGGGTTGCGCCCGAGATAGTTATTGAGATGGGTCGCCGCTTCTGCAAGCTTGTTCTCGCCGACGAGAACCTGGCTTAGAACCATCTCCACCCGATCGTCCCCGGGATTGGCGCGTAACGCGGCGCGAAGGAGTGGCTCGGCCTTGCTTCCCTCGCCGAGCTGGAAGTAACTCAGGCCAAGCATGGCCGCGGCAGTGGGCATGTCGGGGTTGATATCGAGCCCGTGCTTCAGGACCTCCGCGGCATGAACATAATCGTGGGAATCGAAGTAGAGCATGCCCAGATTGTTGTAGGCCGCCGCCAGATGAGGAGCGAGTTTGATCATCTCGCGATATTTTTCGATGGCGGCTGCAACCTGATTCTGCTGCTGCGCGGCCCTCGCCTCGGCATACAACTGCTGGACCTCGGGAGTCACTTCGTCTTTGGACTGGCCTGCCTGCGCTGCCGGCGCTCCTGGCAGCATCAGCCACACCGCGAGCAGGCACGGCCACCAAAACAGAGGCGAAGCTGAATGTTGCCCAACCATGAGATGCCATTATAAACCGCGCCGAATTGCGCCGAAGCACCCAGCCTCATGCGCCAGGCCGCTATCGACGGGCGCGTTCGATGCACGCGGGTTCGTTATCAAAAGAAAGCCGGGTTGCCTTTGGAGCAACCCGGCGACCAGAAAACAACATGCGATGCAAACATGAGACTTTGCACAACAGCGAGTCAGAACTGCAATTTGAACTGAACCTGGCCTTGCCGGTTCGAGGTACCGTTGAAAGCGTTGTTGTTGGGTCCTTCGGTGATCGTTTGCGCGAACGTGCCGTCGCTTGCGTTCGTGTCAGGGCCGTTGAAGAAAGTCCGGTTGAACGCGTTGAAGTAATCCACCTGCAGAATGCCCTGGACGCGCTCGCCGATATAGAAGTGCTTTGAGGCGTTCAGGCTTTCGTTGGCGATGCCCGGTTGTCTCAATTCGCCGTAGTTCCTGATAGCGTTGCCGAGGACATATTGCGACGGGGTGAGGGTGAAGCCTGCGGGATTGAAGATGTCGGGCGCGGTGCCTTTGCCGCCGCGCACCCAGTAGTCGCGCTCGAGATTGTAGGAAGAGGTGTGCAGCGAAACAGAGGGATTCCGGTTGGGCCGGTCGAAGCCGTTGGGGAAGGGCGTGCCGTTTTCACCGACGCCGAACGCGTTTCCACCTTCGTAGTCCAGAATCCAGCCGATCTGGAAACCGCCGACAATGTTGCCGAGCGTCTTGTTGTTGACGAACCGTTTGCCGGGCCCTATGGGAAGCTCGTATGTGCCGCTGCCCTTGAAGGTCTGCGGCTCGTCGGAGCTCGAAACCGCCCATTCCGGCCTCTGGTTGTACTTGTTGATGCCGCCCGAGGTAAAGCTCGAGAATCCGCTGCTGGTGTTATCCATCAGGTGCGACACGGTGTAACCGGCAAGAAAGGCCAGGCCGTTGCTGAAGCGCTTCTCGAACTCGATCTGGGCGCTCTGGTAATAGGTGGTGCCGAATCCTTCAAAGTTGTTGAAGATGTACGCAAATTGCGGATACGGCTCCAGGGCTTGGGCTACCGTGGCCGATCCGCCGAAATCATTCACAAAGTTGGGGTAAGGCAGGTTCACGCCGTCCAGAGTCGTCTGGCCGGGGGCAAAGGCGTCACCCAGCTTGGAGCCCAGGGAAAGATATGTCGGATTCAACTGGTCGATGCGATTGTTCTGGCTGGGCAGGTGAATGACGCGGTTTCCAGCCCATGCCGCCATCAGGAATATGTTCCAGGGAAGCTCCCGCTGCAGGTTGAGGTTCCACTGCTGGCTGTAGGGAGCGTAGCCGTCGTTCTGGCTGAAGGCATCGATATTCTGTCCGTCGCCGATGCCCGGGCTGAACGGCGTCGCGGCCGGCAGAGGCTCCACGTTGGTGTCCCAATCGCCGAAGGACGACACGTTGGTTCCCGTGCTCTTGCGGACAAAGGAACCGGTGAGCAGGTTGCCGTAGTTGACGGCGACCTTGTTGGTGCCGTATTCATAAGCACCGCCGTCGAGGAATGCAATGTCGAGCCCGCCCTGCAGGACCATCTTGTTGCTCAACTGGTAGGCGAAGCCGAGCCGCGGTCCAATGTGTCCAAAGTGGGTGCTGGCGCGGTCGAACCCGGCGCAGCCGGTGCAACTGCCGAACTTGGTCATCGCCCCGGCAATGCCGTTGGCGGCCGGATCGGATCCCGGTTTATCGGGATCGAAGAAGACGATCAGGTCGTGGTCCTCGGTGAACGGAACCTGGATATCCCAGCGGGCGCCCAGGTTGATGGTAAGCCGGTGCGTCAGCTTGATGTCATCCTGGATAAAGGGTGAAAGGTCAAGGTTGCGTAGCCGCAACTCCTGGCTTTCGCTGCGGTTGGCAGAGTCGGGAAGGCCGAGCAGGAAACTGGCAAAGGCGCTGCCCCAACTGGTGAAGTTGGGATTGTTGGGATCGGGAATCGAGGTTTCCTCGTTTTCGAAATCGAAGTGCCCGCCTTCGGTCTGTTCCTCGTTGTCGTCCTGGTAGGCGCGGCGGAATTCGCCGCCAATGTTGAAGGTGTTGCGCCCCTTCGTCCACAGCCAGTTGTTCACAATGGCAATTCCCAGCTTGCGGTTGATGGACTGAAGCCACGAGCCGCTGGTGCCCCACGACGTGGGAGCGTTGGGACCGCCGAACGTGATGTTGACGGGAATGTTGCCGCCGGGCACGGCCGGGAATTCGTATCCGGTCGTATCGTTGAACTGGTTGTTGATTTCGCCGATCCAGCCGAAGCCGGCTGTCATGACCAGGTGCGGTGTCAGTGCGTTCGAGTAATTCAGCAGGAAGATGCTGCCCAAAGCCGGCTCGCGCTTCATGCTGTTGAGCGGGTTGGGAGCGATCACCAGCGGGTTATAGTCGAAACTGGTCGTGTTGTAGCTGTTGCGCCATTCGGCGTAGTGCAGGCTCTGCGTGGGCGTCAGCGTCTGGTCCACGACAAATCCCCATACGTGCTGGATGTTGGGAAACGCATCGCCGGCCGCCGGGCTCTTGTTGCTGTTCAATCCTCCGATGCCGCTGCCCGGCCGGTCGGGATTGGGAATGAAGGGGATGAGCAGAGCCGAATCCTTGCTGATGCGGTTCGCGCAGATGACATTCAGAACGCCGTTACAAACGAACTGTTTCCCGGTCGTCGGGTCGTAAATGGGGATCAGGGCGCCGGTGTTGGCATTCACAAAGTCGGTGAAATCGCCCGTCTTCTCCTGAGCCGTGGGAACGGTGGAAATACCCAGGTTGGGGACGATCTCCTTGTACCACTCCTGGCTGTAATGGCCGAAGGTCTTGTTGCGGCCGTCGTACAGGTGGGGTATGCGGATAGGCCCGGCAATGTCGAAGCCGTAGTTGTTCTCGTGGTCGGTTGGTGGAGAGGACGGTTCGCCCCACGCCGGTCCCCAGAAGAAACCATCGGAGTCGAAGAAGCTGTTGCGGTTGATCTCAAACGCTTCGCCGTGGTACTGGTTGGTTCCCGACCTCATCTGGTAGGTCAACGCGCCTTGACCCAGGCCGAACTGGGCGGAGAATGTGGAGCGCTCGACCTTGGACTCCTGCACCAGGTCGAAGGGGGGATTGAAGTTGGTCGTGTAGCCTTCGGTCTCGGGCTGCGGCGCGGGTATGCCGTTGTAAACAATCTCTTCCTCGAAGTCGACGCCGCCGCTGATACGGTGCGAGAACGTGCTGCCGGTCGTTCCCGGGGCGAGGAACTGGAGCTGATCGACCTGTCGGCCCCGGCCCGACACTTCCATGGGCAGGGCATCGACCACCACCGGCTCGATGGTGGTGCCCAGTTCCGGCTGCGTCGTGTTCAGCGCGATCTCGTTGGCATTCACCTCGACCGTCTCGTTGGTAGCGCCGGCGGTGAGGGTGAAGTCGATCGTGGGCGTGGTGCTCACCTCGATCGTGACGTGGGTCTTGACCTCTTTCTTGAAGCCTGAGGCGTCGACCGTGACGCTGTATGTTCCCGGGGTGAGCCCCTTGAAGGAGTAGGTTCCCACATTGCTGGTCACGGTGTGGTCGGCGGCCGAGGTGCCTTCATTCGTGATGGTTACTTTGGCATTGGCTACAACCGCGCCGGTACTGTCGGTGATGGTGCCGGTGATTCCGGCACTGGCCTGCGCCGAGGCAGTCCTGGGGGCCACTAGCGTCAAGCACCCAATGGTGAAGGCAAGAGCGGAGGCAATCCCTGAGAATCCGATTGCCAGGCGCAGCCGATGGCTCTCCTGGGATGCAGGTATACGTCTCACTGGGTCTCCTTGAACCTCTCAGTTGTCTTCGCAACGGTGATTCAGGCCGGAAGATCCGGAGGGGAAGCTGTTCGGCCCGTTCCTCATGAGGTTGGAATCGGTACCATCCAGAGTGGTATCGTTTCCATAGCGCGCTACTATACTTGCGTAAGTAATGGAGTGTCAAGGAGAAAATACGTGCCCCGCTATCGCAATTCCTGCGTCTCGTATCCCGAAGCCGCAACGCTCGCGTCGACGCGAACTCATTGAGCGGCAACCTTGCACTGGCCCCAAAAGCCACACATCTCTGGAATTGCCTGAGCCGCGCGATTCGCGCAAGTTCCGCCGCGCCAGGAAATGAAAGACAGATAAAAGGGAGATTGCGGGTCGCGATGCGGCGGCGCCGATCAATGCCGGTGGGCCGGCGAAGACAGGCTGGCCGCAGACGGGGATTGGGCCGGGCAGGATTTGCCGCCGCACACCGCCGCGACAATTCCCTTCCCTTCGGCGACGGTGAAGACCCGATCCATGGCCGGCAGCCGGACGGATTCTCTCTTGCCCGAGGGCCAGCGAATCTCCGCCGTTCCCGCATCGGTCGCATCGCCCAGTCCGAAATGCGGGCGTGGATCGTTGGTGGACACATAGCTGCCTCCGCTCAGCACATCCCGCCGCTGGCGCATGCCGTTGGCCGTGAGATAAACGGTGGCGCCGACCGCGTCCCGAGGACTTCCCGGCCCTCCGACCAGTTTGAGCTCGACCCAATGATGGTGGTCGCGATTGACATTTTTCAGCAGGATCGGCGGGCCGTCGAGACGGTTGATGACCACGTCGATCTTGCCGTCGTTGAACAGGTCGCCAAACGCAGCGCCGCGCCCCGAAATGACTTCCGCCTCGCCCGAGCCCTTCACCGGCGGCACTTCTTCGAACTTGCCATCGCGCAGGTTATGGAAAAGCAGCGGGCGCTGCGCATAGGACGTCCCCCAATCCGCGCGATCGGCCACCGGATAGATATGGCCGTTGATCATCATCAGGTCCAGCCAGCCGTCGTTGTCGTAATCGAGAAAGCCGTCTCCCCAGCCGAGGAACGGAACGGAAAGCTTGCCGATGCCCGAAGCCACAGAAACCTCGGTAAAGTTGCCGGTTCCGTCGTTCTGGAAGAGCAGCTTGGTTTCGTCGGAGAAATCGGTGATGGCGAAGTCGATGCGGCCGTTGTTCATATAATCGCCGGCGGCGATTCCCATGGCGGCCACCTCGCGCCCGTCCTCGTTCAGCCCGAAACCCGAGGTCAGGCTCACGTCGTCGAAGGTGCCGTCGCCGCGATTGAGATAGAGATAGCTCAGCGTGGAGTCATTGGCGACGAGAAGATCCGGTTTCCCGTCCCCGTTCACATCGACAAACAGCGGCGTGATGCCGTAGTAACGGTTGACGTTGTCGGAAACGCCGGCCTTTGCGCTCACGTCGGAAAAGGTTCCGTCGCCGTTGTTGCGAAAGAGATGATCGGGCTCGCCCTGAAGGCCGCGCGGACCGCACATCACCACCACGCCTTTGAATTCGCAGGTATTGAGCCCCGCAGCCGGCGTTCCCGGATAGGGCAGGTTCTCGCGATCGAAATGAACGTAGCCGGAGACAAACAAATCCAGCCGCCCGTCGCCGTCGTAGTCGCCCCAGGTGGCTCCCGCCGACCAGTTGCCCAGCGTCACGCCGGCTTTCTCCGCGACATCGGTGAACGTTCCGTCGTGGTTGTTGTGGTAAAGGCGGTTCTTGCCCCAGTTGGAGACGAAGATGTCGGGCCAGCCGTCGTTGTCGTAGTCGGCGATGGCCACGCCGAAACCCCAGCGATCGTTGGTCACACCGGCTTTCGCGGCGACGTCGGTAAAGGTCCCGTCGTGGTTGTTATGGAAGAGAGCGGCGTGCGGCGGCGTCTCTTTGCCATCGAGCGCGTCGAAGGTCGAGCCATTGACGAGATAGATGTCGAGCCACCCGTCGTTGTCGTAGTCGATGAGTCCTACACCAGAACCGTTGGTGTCGATGATCAGGCCCTTGTCGGCCGCGCCCATCCTGTGGCTCCAGCCGGCAAGCCCGGCTTCCAGGGTCACGTCCTTGAAGATCACCGGACCGGAATCGACGATGCTGTCCGCCGTGACGGGCGGCCTTCGCGCCGCACGAGACACGGATTGCGATGCCGGTTCGGCGGGATGGCTGCGGTCCTTCGCGCTTTGCGCATTGAGAAGCAGGGGCACAATGCACGCGAGAGACGATGCAATCGCCCGGCGAACGCGTGAGAAGGGAGCCAAGCCGATTCCTCTATCGAATGAGTCTACCCTGAGCGCAAAAAAGGGGACTTGGCGTATACTCCGGTTGATTGCGGAATCCTTAATCCGGTGTTCCTTATGTTGCTCTTTTGTCCCGCGAGCCGTCCTTTTCCGCGGTTTTTCCTGATTGCTTCCATCCTTGCCGCACCGGCGGGTTATCTGTGCAGCCAAACCACGGCCTGCCCGGCGGTTCCGTCACACTCTCCGACACCGGCAGACACGGCCTACATTAATGGCGACTACACAACCGCCGAATCGTTGTATGCGCAGGACCTTGCACAAAACCTGCACGACGCGGCCCTTTCGGCGGCGCTGGTGCGCACGCTTCTGCGCGAACGCAAGGTCGCGCAGGCCGCCGAGCAGGCCAACACCGGAGTTGTTGCGAATCCGCATTCGGCGGACGCGCTCGCCGCGCTGGCCGAGGTGCAGATGCGCGAAGGGCAACCATGGCTGGCCGGAGAGACCTTGGACAAAGCGGCCCAAGCCGGTCCCTGCGACGCGCGCGTCCATCTGATTCGCAGCCGCGTCGAGCGCATCGACTCGATGTACGCTTCGGAGCGCGCCGAGATTCAAAAGGCTTACCAGATCGATCCCGGCGATCCCGACATCCAGCAGGAGTGGAACAGGATCGTTCCCGCGGCGCAGGAAGTGGAGGGAACCGAAAAATCGCTGGCCACGATGACGGATCTCGACGCGCCGACGCGGCAGAAGGCTGGAGACACGGTTCATGAGTTGCTGCCGCTGCTCTCGGAGAATTCGCAGACCTGCAAAGTGCTGCCTTCGGCTCCATCGGCGGCTCTTCCGCTACTGCCCTCCAGACAGGACGGCAAGCATCTCGACGGTTATCTGCTCGAGGCGCAGTTGGCGAAGAGCGGGGTGAAGCTGAAGCTGGATTCGGCGGCTTCGGGCATCTTCATCACGCGGGCGCTGGCCCAGGAGAATGGCCTGCAGCAGGGCGCGAACGATCCTCCGGGAACGGTGCGCGCCGAAAGCGTGCGCATCGGGCCGCTCGAGTTCCACGACTGCATGGTGGGCGTGAGCGAGACACCATTCCCGGACAAGGGCGACGGATTCATCAGCACCGATATGTTCGCGTCCTATCGGATCACGATCGATCCCCGCGATCAGAAGCTGACGCTCGATCCGCTGCCGGCGCCGACCGGAATGTTGCCCGGCGACCGGCCGAATTCACCCGAACTGGCGGGCTATCAGCCTGTGTACCACCGCAGGCAGTATCTGCTGGTCCCCGTGGAACTCGATGACAGGACGCGCGGGCTTTTCGTTCTGGATACGGGAATGCGCATGAGCGCCATGACCAGTGAGGCGGCGCATGCTGTGTCGAATCTCAGGATGAACTTCACCAATCCGTTGCAGACCGCGAGCGGACCGCCGGCGCAGGTGTATCGCGACAGCTTCGATTTCGAGTTTGCCACCTTGTCCCTGAAGCACCAGAACCGCGTGGTGGAATTCGATCCTTCGGTGATGGAACGCAATTCGGGCTTCCAGATCGCCGGTCTGCTCGGTTTCGACATTCTTCACCTGCTCACCTTGCATCTCGACTATCGCGACGGATTGGTCAAATTCGAATCGACCAATCCGGAAGCTGCGCCGGCAGCGGAAAAAGGGGTGGTGGAGGCCTCGGCCGGCACTGGGGCCGAAACCTGCCCGGAAGTTCCTGGCGCCGATGTACCGATTCATACGACGATGGAAGGGAAAGTGACTGGAACGCTGGACTCCGCGCACTTGAAACAAGGCAAGGAGATCTGGGTGAGCCTGGTGCAGGGATACGCACTCCCCGAATGCACGCTGAATCCGGACGCGAATCTTTATGGCCGCGTGGCATCGGTATCGTCGTCCAGGAATCCTGACGGGGCAGAGCTTGCAGTGATCTTTGACCGCGCCGATTGCGCCGGCCATCCAAGGCAGCCGCTGACCCTGCAGTTGATCGGCCTGGTGGCGCCTCCCGGCGCGGCCAGCGGACTGCATCAGGCGCTCCCCAGCGAGGTGGCCGGCGGAGTACGCAACGTGTCGAACACAGTGGCCGCGACCGATGGCTACGATCCGGCGCTACGAGCCGAAAACCTGCCCAAGACAGTGCGGCCGGGATTGATTGTCGGCATGCCGCAACTGCTTCTCGATCCCGAAGGCGGACCGGGCTGCAGCGCGAAGATCAGCAGCAGGAGCCGCAACGTGGAACTGGGCGTGGGCGCTCAACTGATCTTCGCGGTTCCCGCTCCCACGAAATAAAGCCTTCGAGCCCACACCAGACAGCCGCACCGCCGGACATGGGCGAGAACAGCCGCGGATGCGAACCTGCGCGAGCCTTATTTCGCCATGGCCGATTGAGCGCTGGCGGCCGGCTCCATGGGTCCGGGTTCGGTGCGTCCCAGCGTGTCGTGGAGGGGCTGGACCGGAGTGACGGCCGGATCTTCCTTCGCCACCGAGACCGCAAGAACGCGAATATCCGGGTTGGATGGCAGCGTCAGCGTGCGAGCGCCGCGCGGCAGATCCACACCGTAGATGAAGAGATAACTGTACTGGTAGGGCTCGTTGAGGCCGTCGGGGGTGTGGTGATGCGAGCAGTACCAGGCGAGCGTTGCCGGCTTCATGTATCCGGCACGCAGGCCGAGATAATCGTCGGGATAGCTGGGAGACCAGTCCGGCGACCCGCGGTCGTCGATGTCCCATTGTGCGTGATGCGCCGAAACCGCCCAGTCTTTGCGCAGCACAACCTGGTGAGCAGGCTCAGTACTGAAGCGCCCTCCGCCGACGGTGACGGAATCCGGCCGCGGCTTCCAGATCCGGGTGTCCCACTGCCCGATGAATCCGCCCCAGTTTTCGATAGTCAGGTTCTCCGCGCGGCTGCCGGCGCGGAACTCGGCCTTCTGGTCGCCTTCGTCCGAAGCGGCGATCACGTAAACGCGGTTGAAATCGCCGGCCGGCAGCGCGATGGACTGGCCTTTGGCGACGACCGCATCGGGCTCGTTGGCTCCGCCGGACGCCAGCGCGAATTCGACGCCATTGACATTGAGTTGCGTGGGAAGCATTTCGGCCGGAAGCGCATTGCCCTGCTTGTCAAAGCCGCCGGTCGAGTGCGTATCGTCCTCGCTCGCCGCGGCGAGGTCGTAATGGAGCGTCACCGGTTGCGACTCGAGCGGATGCAGATGAGCCGGCGCCGCGCCCAGCCGCAGAGCAAAAGTGCGCGGCTGATACGGCCTGAACGATGTTTCGAGTACGCCGTTGTTGAGCGTGGCAGTTGCTGTTTCGACCGGCAGTTCCTGCCCGTTCACGTCGCGCGCCGACTCAATTGGCCCGGCGAATTTGATCTTCACGTCTTCCGCCGGTTTGCCGTCCAGCTCCACCATTCTCAGAATCGTGTCGTCGCTCGTTTCGGCTTTCTTCAGCGCCAGGATGCGGATGTGAGGATCGCTCACGCTGATCAGGGAGAAGCTGCGGCCGAGTGCGCCGGCGTGTTTTTCCGTCGCGAAGCCTGCGAGCGGCGTGCTGAGACGATAGGCCTGCCAATCCGTCTGCCCATCGCGCCAGTCCCCGCGATGACCGGCAATTCCAAAGAGGATCTCGTGATGGCCCCAGTCCTGATTTTCCTGGTCGGTGTAATCACCTTGCATCCGCGACGCCGGGCCCGGCGTGCGGATGAGCGTAAGACGGATCGTATGGTCGTCGCGTTTGTCGGATCCGTTCTTCACATCCGTAAGAATCGTCGTTCCCCATGCGCCGCTCCGGTCGGTCAGGTCGATCCAGTGGTGCGAAGCGACCTCGAACTGCCGCTCCATCGCACTGGGTCGCTGAATGGTGCCGATCTCCCAGTTGTAGGTCGCCATCTCGTTGGCAGCCGAAAGCGGAAAAACCGCCTTGAGATTCGCGCCCGGCGTTCTCCAGTCGATCGATTCGGTGAACTCTGCGCGATTGCCGGCGTCGCCCGCGGCCAGCCGCACTGTCTGCACGAATTTCGATCCCTGCGCCTCGCGGGAAACTTCCACGGCCACGCGCACCGGCCCGTCTTCCACGACGCGAATCTTCGCCGGGCCGCCGACATATGCGCGCGGCGCAGCCTGCTCCTGGTCGAAGTCCATGTTCCACGCCGGCCACTGGCGCGGCGCATCGTTGGAGATGGCAAGTCGGATCGGCGCGGAAAGCAGTTCCTTGTTCAACGACTTGTCGAAGATGCTCGTGACGTCGCCGTCCGCATTGAGCGAGACGCGATAGCGCGCGTTCTCGAGAGAGGATTGGCTGACCTTGAGTTCGCTTGAATGAGCAGACGATTGCGCGCGGCGAATGTCGTAGGCGGCGAATCCGACCGACGGCGCTTTGGCGAGGAACAGCACTTTGCCGTCGTCATCGACTTGCGCGGGAACCTCGGTGCCGTCAGGGCCGGTAACGCGAACGGCCTTGGGAGCAGCGCCGGGAAGCGAAGCCCCGACCACATCTTCCCGCTCGATGTTGAGCGGGTTGTAGACCACTACGGGAATGCCGCCCGTCTGCGTATCCAGACCGGACGCAACCGACTCCGCCGCGCTGGTCAGCACGTCGGCAAACTGATTCATGGCGATGGAATCGTCGTTCCAGGCGAACTCATACGAGTGCGGAGTCGCCGTGCCCGCGCCGGTGTCGTGAAACTGTCCGCCCATCACCAGCGTCCATGCGTCGTTGAGCCGCTGCTGCGGATAGGGACGGCCGCCCATCCATGCCGCGGCGACAGAAGCTTTCTCCGCGGCGTCGGCGAGCAGTTCGTTCTTGCGATTCCACCGCTTGTGGTACGCCTCCGACGTTAGCGAGCCTGCCGAGTGATTGATGAGCTCGAGATCGCCTTTGTACCGCGGCATTCTCGACTGCATGTCGGGCTTGATGTCGAGAAACATCTGGTCGGCGGCGGAAGAGATCACGCGCACCGGTCCGTCGCCCATCTGGACAGGAGTGCCATCGGTGTCGATCGCGGTCAGGGGCTTGCCGAAGCTCCATCCCTGCGGGGGAATAACGGCGTTGCCATGCGTAACCGTGGCTTCGAGCAGCTTGACCGATTCCTCGTCAACCGCGCCGCCGATATCGCCGGTGCCGATGTAATGGTAGTCGGCAAAGACGCCGGTCACTTTTCCGTCGATGTCGATGCGCCTGGGCCAATCTGTTTCGGGCATGATGAAGCGGCGGCGGCCGGGCTCGAGCGCCGGAGGGGGCGGCGGAGTTTTGCTCAGATCGTCGTCGATTCGGCTGCCATAGCCGCCGGGATTCAGCGCGGCAAGAACGGTTTCGCCGTCGGGGCCTTCCCACACGCCCACGTTGAAAGGAATGCCTTCCGGCGTCCGCTCGGGCGAATCGGGTCCGCCGACCTTTGGAGCGGGTTGCCAGGCCGCGCTGAGCTTCTGCGTCGAGAAGCCCTTTACGCCCGCGTGCGCAAGGATCGTCGGCAGCGACGCGGGGAACCCGAAACAGTCGGGCAACATATACTCGGCGCTCGCCTTGCCGAACTCCCTGCGGAAATAGCTGTTCCCATACAGCACCTGGCGGATGATCGACTCGGCGCTGGGCAGGTTCACGTCCCCTTCTTCCACTGACGAGCCCGCGGGATACCAGTTGCCCTTGGCCACATACTGCTTCAATCGCGCGTAATCGTCGGGAAAATACTCCTTCATGAGCCGGTAGCGGTTGGAGCCCGTCCAGTTGAAGACGTAGTGCGGATATTTGTCGATGTAGTCGAAGTTGACGCGCATCGTCTTGAGCAGGTACTCGCTGATGACCTGGGGAAACTCCCATCGCCATTGCGTATCGAGATGAGCGTAGGGGACGACGTAGAGCGTCGGCTGTTGCGTGATGTCCGGGGCGGCCATGGTCTGCGCCAGAACGGGCGCCGCGAGCAACAGGATGGGAAGAAAAAGCGGGCCCTTCGCGGAATGGGACATGGAACCTCCGCCGATCAGGAATCGATCGGTGCTCAGTGCGGGCGTCAACGGTTGACTTCTGCGGATGCGGGCGTGGAAAGCGGTCGGGATGGTATCGTTTCCATCCGCATCATGCTATGATCGCCGGCACGGCGTGTCAAGCCGCCTGGGATATTCAAATATGGCAGCAAACGTGGGTATGGGAATTCGTCTTGGGACGCTTCTTCACGATCTCGGCTACGCGGGCAGGCGGCTCGGGCGCAATCCGGGATTCGCCGCGACGGCAATCCTGGCGCTCGGCGCGGACCTTTCCCTCGGACCCGCGCAGGTCCTGAATCGCCTGTTATGCAAGCTCTGGGACATGATTGGATTCGAACCAACGATCTCTTCCGTGCCAATTAGTACTACAGAGTGCGCCGGGCCACGAGTTGCTACGGAGCACCCTGTTTTCGCCCTCAGCAGCCGCGTCTACAAACGGCGAATCACGGGGTCTGTGCTCGAGTTTCCGAAGGGCAAAGACGCCGGGAAGGCGATCGCACAGCTCCGGGTCGCCGTCAACGAGGGAGCGGCGTCTGCCCCGATGAACCTCGAACAGCCGGCGGCGCACTACAAAAACGTTCAGCAGCCCTGAGTCTCGGGCTGCATATCGTTGTGGCTCCGAGCCAGTCAAATCGCAGTAAATAGTGAGCTTGAGCCGGAGGCCAGCGTATCTCAAATAAATAAAGTGACTTGACGAGATCTCCCCATTCGCCACCGACTACGGTGATCCGGGAAACTTGTTTCCATAACAATTTTTTGATTGGCGATCTCGCATGTCACCGGAACGATCGAATTTGGAGGGCACGACGTTTGGCCCTTTCTCCCGCGGGTTTCCGCTCAGAAAAGTGAAGGCGCTCGCACAGACGCCTTGGAAAGGGAGATCACTTACATGAAGCGGACAATCGCGATCACATTCCTTGCATCGATGTTTGTTATGGCAGCTTCCGTCGCAACTGCTCAGAGCAACTCGACTGCTTCCATTCCCTTCAGCTTCAGAGTCGGCTCGGCACTTTTGCCGGCGGGCTCCTATGAAATCACGCACATCAGATCCAACGTGATCTCGTTCCGCAATCTGGACGGTCACGGAAATGCATTCGCTATGGCAACCACCACAACTGGCGACACAGCCGCGGTTGTGAAGCTGGTCTTCAACCGATACGGCGACCGCTATTTCCTGAAGGAGACCGCTTCGAAGAACGGAACTGGAGGAATGACCTTTGCTCCTACAAGGCTGGAGAAAAGCATTCGGGTGGAAGAAGCCAGGCTCCAGACGGACGAACAGGTCCTGGTCGCAACGAAGTAGGCTTCCCGTCTGTCGCGCCGAAGGCCTGAAGCTTCAGCTTCGGGCCTTTCTTTTTCAGAATCGCTATGATTTCGAGCGCTTCGAGGAGAACTTGATCAACCGAATCCAAAATAACCACGGCCTCACGATTGATGAGATTTGCCGCGCTATCCGAAGTCGCAGGCTGCACCATCAAGCGGAACTCGAGCATGGCTCGCGCATGCCCGCGTGGATAGTCGCGGCCTTGGACCACTTTCGGCGCTCGGGAGAGTATCTCTCGCGGGAAATTGGAATCGTTTCATAAAAGATCCCGAGCGGCCGTGTCACTATTTTCTCTGCTTTGTCGCTTCCCGAATTGAAGGCAGCCGACCTTCCGGAGGTGAGTATGAAGCGGAGACGATTCGCGCTGTCTATTTGCGCGGTTGTCACGGCATTCCTCCTGTTGTCGAACAAGGTAGCCTGGCAAGAGCTGGCTCGAATGGAACGCAAAGTGTCGTCCAGGATGGGCATTTCGATGCGCTCGATAGCTGAAACCGGAGGCGGGAATGGGAAGCGCATCTTTGTGGTACTGCTCAACCTGAATTGCGAGAAAACCGCCGGACAGTTGCAATTTGACCGATATGGCCATATGGAGTTGATGACCGTGACATACCGGAGTCCGGATTGCCATTGACTCTGAGATAGTTTCACTCACTGCCCCTCCGGTCCCAACGTGATCCTATTGTCTGGGTTGAGGCTCGGGTTGTCGCAAAACTGGATAACACGGTACACGGCCCGCGAAAGGCGCTGCAGCGAGCCATCGCGCCCAGGCGCTGGAACATTCCGCCGTATCGTTATCCGTGTTTTCGCTCAAGACGGGCACCAACAAGGAAATCGTTGCGATCATCTCCTCGATTGCCGTGGAAGAGATGCTGCACTGTGTTTGGCCGCGAACGCAGGCCGGCGCAGTTCTGCCCGGGCCATTGTGAAAGACCTGGCATTTTTCTGGAGAAGGCCGGTGCCCTTTCCATTCAGTTTGGCACCTTTCTTCGCGGGTATTCGCCTATGGGGATGAAGGCGCTCGCACAGACGCCTTCGAGAAAAGGAGATCGTCACCATGAAGCGAGTCACCGCACTCACCTTCCTTTTGTCGCTGTATTGCATTGCCTTGGGCGGCGCATCAGCGCAAAGCAAATCGACGGCAACAATTCCTTTCAACTTTCGAGTGGGTTCCGTCCTTATGCCGGGCGGCACATACGAGATCAGGCATGCCGAGTCCAACCAGATTTGGCTCTATAGCGTGGAAGAAAACCGGGCTGCAATCGGATTGTCGACGACGACGACGGGCGATACAGCGCCAGTCGAGAAACTCGTCTT
The DNA here is from genome assembly GCA_030039035.1 of Acidobacteriaceae bacterium. Classification (GTDB taxonomy): domain Bacteria; phylum Acidobacteriota; class Terriglobia; order Terriglobales; family Acidobacteriaceae; genus Telmatobacter. Next base: position 50,710 of record JASHQQ010000001.1, read on the forward strand.
CAACAAGTACGGCAACCAGTTCTTTCTCGCGCGGACGGTATCTGCGCACGGCAACGGCGAGATGACGTTCGGGCCTTCGAGGATGGAGAAGAGCGTTCGCGCAGAGCAAGCAAGTCTCTCAACCGAAGAGCACGTCCTCATCGCGACAAAGTGAGGATTCTCGTCCAGAACTGTCGGCCCGGAGAACTTGTGCTCCGGGCCACTTTTTTTACATTCTCCCGGAATCCGGGCGCTTTGGAGAAGGTTCCGCTGTATGTTGCCGTGGCGTAACTGGACGGGGCGGCATGTTCGCCCGGCAGAATCGGCCAAATGCGAAACTCGGTTGACAATCGGAATTTCTCGCTTCACGTTTACTGTGAGGCGTCGTAAGCTGTAGGAAACAGCGAGGCGCCAAAATGTCCGGAACGATCGACCAGATTCCCGGACGGCAGGGAGAAATCACTCGACTGCTATCCGAGATTCGTAATGGCAACGAGCAGGCCGCGAACGAGCTCGTACCTCTCGTCTACGACCAGCTCCGCCGGACGGCGCGTTTTCTGCTCAAGAATGAACGCAGCGGCCACACGCTCCAACCCACGGCTCTGGTAAACGAGGCGCTTATGCGTCTGATTGGAACCACAGATCTGGAGTGGGAAAGCCGAGCTCATTTCTTCGCGGTCTCCGCAACAGTAATGCGCCGCATCCTCATCGATAGCGCGCGGGCGCATAGAGCAGAAAAGCGCGGTGGAGAGCTGGTTCAGGTCTCACTCGACTCCAATTTGGCATATGAATGGCGGCAGGCTGATTCCTTGTTGAGCCTGGACGAGGCATTGGATCGGCTTAATGCCCTCGATCCCCGGCTCTGCAGAGTCGTGGAAATGAGATTCTTCGCTGGAATGACAGAAACAGAAACGGCTGAGGTGCTGAACGTTTCTGTTCGAACCGTGAAGCGCGACTGGCAATTCGCCAAAAACTGGCTGTATCACGAAATGACCGCCAAAAAATCCAATAGCGCAGAATCCTGACTTTCAGACCGCTGGGCTCACGGTCAAATCGGATTCCGGAGCCAACGCCCGATGTAACCGCCGCGCCTTCCTCCAAATGGCGATAACTCCCTCCTTTCTGGCCTCTTCAATCAGGGCCATGTAGAACTTTCCGCCTGCCGATTCGGGGCTTACAACGATTACCTCTTTCAAGGCCTCAATAATCTCACCGACCGATCGCTTGCCGTCGCATAACTCCGCGACTCTTGCAATATAGATTGAGACTTCGCAAACAGAAGCTTCCTTGGAAAATCTCCTTGGAACGAGATAGAACCGCTGACCGCGATCGGGCTCGCCGGTTCTGCATTCCTTCACCATCTCCACAACCTCATGCAAATCCCATTCGAATTCTACGATTTGACTGTAGTTTTTCCTGACTGCCACGTCCCATGGTCTCGCGGGCTCCTCGCAATCGAGTTCCACACGTCCAAGACCCGGCTCTTCTTCGCAGGCATCCGCCTGGTCTGCTGCAGCGTAGAAATCGAGCAGTATCGCGACCTTCCGGCTTTGGGGCGCGGAGTGCCGCCGCAGAAAGTCGAACAGCTCATTCACGTGGAGAGGCAGCCTGTAGTACGATCGCAATTCACTTCCCGCAAGTTCCGGGTGCAGCGATTTCCTGTATTTCACCCATTCGAGAAACAGGGCCGCCATGCCACCCGGGCATTGCGCGGCCGCTGCAAGCAGCCAGCGAAACCGATAAATCCCGTTGGTCAGGAATTCGCGAAGCTCGAAGAGGATCGGCCGGTCCAGGTTAGGCGTCGGAGCAAGATAGAAACTCGAAAAGATATCGGGATGCTGCCGGATGAGCTGTAAGTCTTCGTCATCCTGATGCCGGCCCTGTCGGCACATATCCGAGCAGAAATCGGAAAGGACAAGTTCGTCCTTGTGCCGGATATAGCTCGGAGTATTTGCCAGGGGTGCAAGGATATTGATTTGAGGCTTGGAATTGGGCGTCCGGGCCGAGTGCAAAAATATCTCAAGGGTTTGGGATAAGTCCTCCCAAGTTTCTTCGGGGAAACCGACAATCAGGGAAACGGTCGAAGCTATACCGGCCTTTGCGACCACGTCGATCGTATCGTGTACTTGCCTTATATCCAGGTGCTTGTTGATGATCTTCTGCATCCGCTCGGATCCCGTTTCCACGCCGAAGAAAATCTCTTTACAGCCGGCATCCGCCATCATGCGTATCAGTTCTTCGCTGATGCAGTCGGTGCGCGCGCTGCAATTCCATGAGTAG
>JASHQQ010000138.1 GCA_030039035.1 Acidobacteriaceae bacterium
CTGGACTGCCGCATGGAGGCGCCCAGGATGCCCCAGGACGCGCCGGCAACAGTACGGAGGATGGGTTCCCTTGCCGGATGTGCTCTGCGGGCCGCGGTGGGATCACTCGCCTAGTCTCCTAGTCTCCCGAGCAGTCTCCCGAAATTGCCGAATGAGGTAACTTTGCAGCGTTTCGCGCGCTTCAGATCATCTCTAAGCTATTGAAAACAGGCTGGAGGAGGTGAGTTCGGTTAATTTCAAGACCGCCGGTTTCAACCGCTCACCCATCCCTCCGCGGGCAGGACGCGATTCGATTGTATCCGAAGCGGCGCGGTTCGGGAGGGCTCTGGGTGGGCTGGTTTCTCTCAGCGGCTGAAGCCCCGGGATCTTTCCTTGATGCAGAATCTGTACGGGCTTGAATCCGAACCTCCGCGCCGAAGCCCGTACCCCTCCCAACTGACCCACTCCGTCAGGGCGGCGCGACAAGAGGTTGACGTGAGCACTGGCGTCGCAGGGCATGCGGCGGCGCGGATGTTACAACAGGAGTGCATGGCGGCGCGACGAAAACCCGGGATCCAGCCGACACCGGGGCAGCCGATCAGCCTGCGCACACTGGGGGAGTATCTCAATCTGTCGCCAGCGACCATTTCGCTGGTGCTGAACAACTCTCCGGGTGTGAAGTCGATTCCGCAGGAGACGCGGGACCGGGTGATCGAGGCGGCGGCGAAGTTCGACTACCGGCCCAGCTTCTTTGCGCGTTCGCTGCGCAAACGGCAGACCTACACGGTCGGCGTGCTGGTTCCGGAGCTCAGCGACAGCTACACCACGCTGGTGCTGGCCGGCGTGGAGGAGTTCCTCATCGAGGAGGGGTACTTCTATCTGACCGCCAGCCACCGGCGCAAGCCCGATCTGATCGACGAATACCCGCGGCTGCTGATGGACCGCTCGGTGGAGGGATTCATTCTCATCGACACCGTGCTGGAAAAAAGCCTGCCGCTGCCCGTGGTGGTAGTGGCCGGGCACCGCAAGATCGAGGGCGCAACCAACGTGGTGCTCGACCAGCGGCGGGCGGCCGAGCTGGCGCTGCGGCATCTGTTCCAGTTGGGCCATCGCAAGATCGCTTTCATGCGCGGCGGCAGCCACAGCTCCGACGCCGACGATCGCTGGGAGTGCCTGATGGCCGAGGCGCGCGAGCTCAAGCTGACAGTTCCGGCGGAGCTGACGGTGCAGATTTCGTCGCGCGCCGCCACGCCGGAAATGGGGTTCGGTCCGGCCAACGAGCTGCTCGAGCGCGGCATCGACTTCACCGCGCTGGTCTGCTACAACGACATGTCGGCAATCGGCGCCATTCGCGCTCTGATGAACCGCGGGCTGCATGTGCCGGACAACGTGTCGGTCGTCGGGTTCGACGATATTCAGGGCGCGGCGTTCCACAATCCCAGCCTGACGACCATCCGCCAGCCGCTGGCGCAGATGGGCGTGGTGGCGGCGCGAATCCTGCTGCAGCGCATCCGCGGGCAGGCGAGCTTTCCCGACATGGTTCCCATCATTCCCGAGCTGGTGATCCGCGAGTCTACGGCGCCGCTGGCGGCGCGGCAGGCGAGGGGCAAACGAGGGTGAAGGCGTTACGATTCGTCCTCCCACCCTTGCGGCAAAGAAAAGTGCCGCAAGGATGGGGCACCCAAGCACAATTCCTGGAACGCAGTCGGTCATGGAACAGGGTCCCGCCCGCCAGCATGAAAATGCAACCGCGGATCCCTCGCCTTCAGCTCGGGATGACAAGCTGAGGAGTGGCAAAGGCTATTTTCGGAGGCAAATCCTTCGGCTCGGCCGTTCGCTGCGGCGAACGACCGGCCCAGGATGACAATGTGGCTTTTTCTCCTGCGCTGCGAGCAGTTTCCAAGATGTCAGTTCTTGCCTTCCAATTCGTCGGCCAGAGCGCCGGCGCCGTAGATCTTGCGCAGGGCCTCCATCATTCCGGCGGAGTGGACTGCGACAGCGCGATTCTTCGATCCGTCGTAGACAAAGTCGCCGGCCATCGATTCGATGTTGCCGTCGAAAATGAGGCCGACGAGCTCTCCGTTGCGATTCACGACCGGCGAGCCGGAGTTGCCGCCGATGATATCTCCGGTGCAGACGAAGTTGAGCGGCGTGGCCAGATCGAGCCGGTCGCGGGCAGCCTCTTCCTTGGCCGTTAGATCGAACGGGGCCTTGTCGCCGAAACTCGCGGCGCGGTCGTAGAGGCCGTAGTATGTGGTGAATGGTGGAGCAATGGTGCCGTTATAGGGATATCCGGTGACGGTTCCATAACTCAGCCGCAGCGTGAATGTCGCGTCGGGATACGCGTCCTTGCCGTAGACGAGAAAGCGGGCTTTGCCGAGTTTTTCGCCGGCCGGCGTGAGCACGCTGGCGTAAGTGTCGCGAAGGCGCTTGTTGGTGGCGCGCACAATGGGATCGACGCGGCGCGCGGCCTCGATCATCGGATCGGTGGAAGCGGCAACCGCCGCTTCGCCGCCATCGAGCAGCGCCTTGCGCGCTGCGGGGTCGCCGAGCCTGGTGCCGTCGACAAGTGAACTCACCACCGTATCTGTGTCGCCTCCCTGCAGAATGGCCTGCACGTAGACGTCGTCCCTGCCGAGCTTTTCTTCGGCCAGCCGGAGCGCCGAGGACATGTAGAGCTTTTCGGTGGCGGCTGGAATCGGCGCGGGTGACATCATTTCGAATTTGAGCGATTGCAGGCCGGCCTCGTGGTATTGCGGCAGGCGCTCGCCATCCGGCTTCCTGATCTCGGCAACGTATTGCACGATTTCCAGCGCGATGGTGAACAGGCGGCTATCGCTGCGGCGGAAGAGCTGGCCCTTGACTTCGGGCTTGATCTGGTCTTCTACCTTGGCGATCGTGTCCCAGGCATCGCCGTACTCCTTTTGCCACTCGGGATTGGCGGCGACTTTGGCGCGGAAGTCGGCCTCGTCGGCTTGTTTCTTGGCCAGAATGGACTTGTCCGCCAGTGCATCGGCGCGGCCTTCGATGGCTTTCAGGGAGTTCTGAAGTCCAAAGATGGTGCTGCCCACCAGACGCGCCTGTTCGGGTCCTTGCGCGGCAAAGTCCTGCGCCGTCTTCAAGCGATGCTGCAAATAGTCAGTGATTGCGGGTCCGATGACGTCGCGCTGCACGAGAAGCTCGGAGACGGTGTCGTCGCGCTCCGTCGAGCCGGGATTGCCGGAGATGAAGACCAGCTCGCCCGGCTCGGCGCCCCTGGCGCTCCACTTGAGGAAGCTATCCGTGTGCAGCGGCTTGCCGTTGTCGTAGACGCGAAAGAGCGCCATGTCGATGTCGTAACGCGGGTAGGTGAAGTTATCCGGATCGCCTCCATAGAACGCAGCCTGCTGCTCGGGCGCGAAAACAAGGCGCACGTCGGTGTACTCCTTGTATTCATAGAGCCAGTATTCGCCGCCCTGGTACAGCGAGATCACGTCGGAGCGCAGGCCGGTCCTGTCCTTGTTCTCTTTCTCAATGGCCGCGATTTCGGCGTCGCGGGCCTTCAGCGCCTGGGCGTCGTCAGTGATTCCCTTGGCGCTGTTCTGGACCCGCTCCGTCACGTTTCTCACCCCCGCCAGCACATCGACTTCGAGATCGGGCGACTTCATCTCCTGGTCGGGAGTAGCCGCATAGAAGCCATCGCGCAGGTAGTCGTGTTCGGCGGTCGACTCTTTCTGCAACTGGCCACGCGCGACGTGGTGATTGGTGAGCAACAGGCCGTTGGCGCTGACGAACGAGCCCGAGCCTCCGTCGTTGAGACGGACGCTGGAGAGGCGCAGGTGATCGAGCCACTCCTGCGTGGGGACGAAGTTGTATTTCGCCTTGAGCAGCTTGAGCGGCGGGTTGTCGAAGGTCCACATGCCTTCTTCGGAGTGGATGATTGGCGCCGTGGCGGTGAGCAGCGCGGCCGGCAGGAGCAGAGCAAGTCGAATCGGGCGGGAGTTCATACGGGAGCCTCACAAGGATGGTTTGTCCAGATTACTCCAGAACAGCCGGAACCCGCCGGTGTTTGTCTTCCGGTCCGGGAGGAGGCTCGGAGCGGCGAGGGCGGCGCAAATGCGGCCATGGTATGCTGTGCGGCATGAATTCCACTCTCGCCGTTCTGGAAGCCAGGGGAGCGATCGCCACCATGCGGCGGCTGCGCGACCAGATCGGCATCTTTGCGACTCACGCGAGAGCCCTGAACGCATCGGCGCGGAACTTCGACAGCGCGGCGCTGGTGGAGGAGGCAAACCAGCTCCTGGAGAGACTCGGCGAGGCGAGGAAGGAATGTTGGGGGGCGGAGTCGAAGATCGAGACTCTGGCGCGCTCGCTGCCATCGCGCCCGCAAGCCAGAGGGATGTCTCCCGCGGCGCAGCTTGTTCCCGAGCTTCGCGCGGCGCGCAGACAATTCGCCGACGCAGTGCGGGACGCCGAAACTGCGCTCAGCCAGCTTTACAGCACCGGTTTTGAGGGACTCAACAGCCCGACGCGTACGGCAACGCCACCGGACGGGATCTTCGATATGATCCTGATGTTCAGCGACTTTATCGTGCGATGGATCGAGCACGCAAGGAGATCGCGCAAATAATCGGGACCCCGGGGAAAAACCTCTCTACTTGTGAAGCAGGCTCACAACCAGCGAAATGATGGAGAGGATTGCAGCCAGCCACGCGATCCATGCGGTTTTCGACCGGACGGGCCGGGAGTTGTCCAGCGGCCGGGAACCTGGATTCGGATTCTCCCTGGACGGTGAGACGAGCTGAGCCGGCGCCGCGGCCACAAAGACGGCAATTGCAAGCCTGGAGGTGTGACTGAGGCTCAGGGTGCCGGATGCCGGATTTCCCGCGACCACCAGACCAGGTTGGCCGGCTTCATCGTGCACCACCTCCAGCGCATTCCAGCCGAGGTGCGCGTAATCGGGGCAGGATTTGCGCGCGGCTTCCTTCGCGCACCACATGACAGCCAGGGTCTCTCGTGGATGAGGCTGCAACTGCGCGTATGCGACCTCCTGGAAGGTGAATTTGTCGCGATAAAACTCATGCTCCCAATAGTCGGACGCTTCCGGCAGGGCGGCGATCGACTCGATGTCGATGCCGATCCGGGCCGATCTTGCGGGAGATTCGCTCCTGCTCGCGGCCGCCGGGGGCACAGGAGGCGGCGCGGCTTCGTCCTCGCTGGAAACGCCCAGGATCTGGCACAGCTCGCCGAACGTCTTCGCCCTGTAGGTATCCGGATTGCAGACATTCATCCTGTGGCGAAGCGCGGCGTCAAGCCTGGCGCGGCCCAGCGATCCGCCGAGAAGACTTCCCATGGAGGAGGATGCGTCGATCCGCGCCTTGTCCACGCGAGCGAGTTCCGCCATGAGTTCCTGAAGACTTTCCAGCGTCATCGATTACCATCCCTGGGCACAGATTGTGCAAAAATACCCATCCGCTGAAAGCAGGAGACGATGATGCACCTGGCGCAACTCAGCGGCAGTGCGATAGCACGACGAGCAGACGAGCGCCGCCTTCGCTTTTCCGGCAGTCTCCTCGTAAGACTGGAGCCGATCCTTCAGATCGTTGAGAAAAAGCGCGGCCGTGCGGCCGTTGCTCAACTGGTGGTCAAAGGTCAGCGTGAGCGTGTAGAAACCCTGCGGGCTCTCCGGAAAAAACTGCTCTGCGCCAACGCCCAGGATCGCTCCCTGGTTTTCGCTGATCAGGGGCTGGAAACCGGAAACGCCGAAACCGGAAAGATCGGTGATGGTAAAGGTGGCGTTGGCGAGTTGGACCGGCGTGAGCTTGTCTTCGATATACGCGACGGTCAGCTCGCGCAGCAATACCGTGATCGCGGTCAATGAAAGCTCGTCGCAGCGCGGAAACGCGGCCACTTTCAGGCCGCGGCCGTCGTCCATCGCAAAGCCGATATTGACTTCCTCATACTGAAGCATGGTCCCGTCGCGATAAGTGGCGTTCAGCGATGGATATTTGCGCAGCAAACGGCTCACTTCGTGGATCAGCACAGCCGGGGCACTGCTGTCTTGCTCCTCGAGAATCTTGCGCAACCCCCGGGTGAAACAGGTGACGGTAACCGAACTGGAGATCGCGTTGCCGACTCCGGCCGCCAGATTCGCTCCTTCGCTTTGCTTCATCCGGGAAAGGCGAATGGCCTGGTAAGGCTGCGTGATGTCCGCGGGAGCGTGTCTGGCGACGCCCGGTGCAACGCGGCCGGCGAATCCGGGGCTGGCGACGGGCGCAGATTGCGGATTCAGGTGGTCGAGAACGTCCTGTTTGCGGACCACGGATTTGTTGGCAAAGGCCGAGAGCGGAATGCCGTGCGCCTCGATCATCCGCGCGGCTACAGGGGAGACGCGCTGCCTGTATTCTCCGACGGGCGCGAATTCCGGGAGCGACGCCGCCGGTCTTCCGCTCGCGGCGGGAACCGCAGCGGCGGGAGCGCGAACAACGGCCGCCGGAGCCGGAACCCCGGCCGCCGGGGCTGGCGCCACGGCAGAGGCGATTGGCCCGGCGAACGAAGGTGACGTTGGAGGCTGTTCCAGAATCTGGCCGATCGTCGCCGGAACGGGGACCTCGGCGCCTTCCGGGTACGCCTGGACGAGGTATCCCGCCACTGACGCGTGAACCTCGACGTTTGCCTTGCTGGTTTCCACCTCGGCTACGAGAGCGTCGGCTTCAACTCTTTCGCCGTGTCCGACGAACCACTTGACCAGCGTCACAAATTCGTCGTTCACATTCTCGCGTTCGAGCGCGATGGGAGTTGCCGGCGTCATCGCAAAAGCTCCAATGCCTCATCCACGATCCGCCCCGCATCCGGCAGCAGCCTGAGTTCAAGCGGCTTGGCAGATGGTATATGTTGCGGATGCGAGTACACCCTGCGCATCGCCAGCGAACGGTCCAGCTCGTAAAGGCCCGCCATCAGCTCGGCGGCCAGGCCGCAAAACCCGTGGCCTTCCTCCACCAGCAGCAGCCGTCCGCTGCGCTGGACCAAAGGCAACATCGGTTGGGCTTGCAGGGGATAGATCTGCAGGGGACAGATGATTTCGGCGACGATGTCGTGCTCCGCAAAAAGCCGGTCCACGGCCTTCTCGGCGTCGGGCAACATCCCGCCGTAGCAGAAGATGGCAAGGTCGGGACGTCCCTCCGCGCGCAGATAGCTGACCGGAAAATCGTGCGAGCTGTGAAACCACCTGAAGCCCTCTACGGCGTCGGGCGAGGCCTTTTCTCCGTAGAGGATCTTGTTCTCGATGACGATGGTGGGCATGGCGGGGACCACGTCGCTCAACAGCCGTTGGTAAACCTGCGCCGGATCGAAGCGATGGTGCAGCGCCAGGATGCGCGTTCCAGGAACGCCCAGGATGTGCTTTTCCAGTGACTGGCTGTGAGTTGGCCCGTAGCCGCGCTTCCCCCCCATGGGGGTTCGCAGCACGATCGGCGCCTTCACCTGTCCGGCGTACATGAACTCGAACTTGGCGGCGTGATTCACGATCTGGTCGGCCGCCAGGAGAAGGAAGTCGCCGAACATGATCTCGACTGCCGGTCGCATGCCGGCCAGGGCCAGGCCGTTGGACAGGCCGGTGATGGCCTGTTCGCTGATCGGGGTGTTGCGCACCCGCTCCGGGAAAAGCCGGCTCAGATCTCTCGTGACCTTGAATGCACCGCCATAGGGCGCTTCGATGTCCTCGCCCAGCAGCAGGACGTCCCCGTTTTCCTCCAGAGCGGCGCGCAGGCCCGCATAGATGCGATGCACAACCCGCTCGTGCGGCTCGAATCCGGTGAGCGTCCATCTGACAGCCCCTTCGTCGGCGACGGGCTCGGCAAGGTCCGTCGGCGGCGTGCTTTCCGCCTGGCGCACCGCGGCGTCGAGTTCGGCCTCCAGGCCGGCGCTGATCGGCTGGACGAACCCCGGCTCCTCCCGCTGCAGCCGATGAAGAAAATCCCGTTCCCGGCATGCGGCGATTTCTTCCGGGTCGCGATCGTCGTCGCTTTTCGAATGAGCCATCAGGCGGTCGGTGTCCACGCGCAGAAACAACGGCCGCCGCGCCTCGCGCACGAAGTCAACTGCCTCGCCCATCGTTGCGATGAGCTGGACAGGATCCCAGGTATCGCCGTGGAGAGTTCGTATGCCGAACGCCCTGGCGCGGTCGTCGATGCAGCCGGCCAGGGTCTGCGCCTGCGAGGTGCTTTGCGCGTAGCGGTTGTTCTCGAGTACGAGGAGCAGGGGAAGGCTCCAGAGCGAAGCCAGGTTGAGCGATTCATAGAGGACGCCTTCGCCCAGCGTGCCGTCGCCCACGAAGACGCACGATATATCGCTGCCGCCACGCAGCTTCTTGGCAAGCGCTATCCCCGCCGCAACCGGAACGATGCCGCCCTGAATCCCGTTGCTGAAAACGTTGGAATCGCAGATGTGCTGACTGCCGCCGCGCCCGCGGCAAATGCCGCCCTCGCGACCCATGAGCTCGGCGAAGAGCCCGGCATAGTTCCCGGTGCGGGCCAGATAGTGTCCGTGGCAGCGGTGGTTGCTGAAGACCGTGTCCTCGGGGCGAAGATGTTCGGCCAGCGCGACTCCCGTCCACTCCTGTCCTATGCAGGTATGTACCGTTCCAAATAACCGGCCCTCGCTGAATAACCTGAGGATCCGCTGCTCGAATAAGCGAATACCCAACGCCTTGCGAATCAGCCGCTCGTCGGGAAGGGTGAAACCGGTCATGGCCTTGCTTGGCGTTGCGATGAAAGTGCTCATGTTGGCGCGACAATTGCTCGTTGCCCGTCCCCCGGACACGACCCTGAAGATACGCGGAGCCCGGCAATCGCCCGCGACCGCCGGCCGCGGAGCCCGGAGGCAAGGAACCCCCGCAACAGCTTCCGGCTGTCTTCGATGGCGTTCACGATATCGGCTCCGACTCCAGTTTAGCCGAACCGGACACGACCCGCCCATCGGTCAACCCTCATAAGGACGAGGCGATCCGCGGCTCTGGCCACTCCGCGCCCGCGCGAATCCGCCCGGATTTCCTCATGCATTCCTTATGCGCTCGCGGCCACGGCGCGTTACCCTGAAAATACCCAGTGTGATCCGCCGCGGTCGCCTCCCGACACCGGGGCCATTTTTCCGCCACAAAGGAGACCCATGTCCACCGAGTATCGCAATTTTCTTGCCCTCTCGTATGAGGAGCTCGAAGAGAAGAACCTTGAAGCCAAGGCCGACCGCATCAACCGCGTGAAGATCGGCGAAATCCAGGAAAAGCGGCTGAAGTATCTGACCGACGAGAAGCGGATCAAGGCCGTCACGGTGCTGTTCAGCGATCTCGAGGGTCGCCTGCATCTGCTCGACTACGACAAGAAGTTTCTGCTCGGCTCGTATGGGAACCTGACCTTCGACGGCTCTTCGATCCGCGGCTTTACCGCGCAGAAGGAGAGCGACCTGCGCCTGGGCGTGGACTGGAGTTCGTTCTACTGGGTGCCGGCCGACGTCTTCGGCAACGGCAAGGTGCTGGTCTTCGGCAACGTGATCGACAAGGACGGATCGCAATACTCGGGCGACTTGCGCGGCGTGCTCAAGAACTACTCCGAGCAGCAGCATTCGAAGAACAACTACACGCTGAATGCTGCCACCGAAACCGAAGGCTTCCTGTTTGCCGGACGCGACGCCGAGCGCAAGTTCCACGAGACGGGCAAGTTCGAGTTCATCAACACCGGCGGTTACTATCATGTGCTGCCGCTCGACCCCCTGCGCCAGTTCATCGATGCCGCGGCCGAAGTGCAACGCGCCATGGGCTTCCAGAACGAGAAGGATCATCCCGAGGTTGCGCCCAGCCAGTTCGAGATCAATTTCGGCTATTCGGAAGTTGTCGCCGCGGCCGACCAGATCCAGCTCTACAAGCTGCTTTGCCGCCAGATCGCCAACAACTTCGGCTACACGGCCTGCTTTTTGCCCAAGCCGGTGGTGGGCGTGAACGGCAGCGGCATGCACACCAATGTTTCGGTATCGAAGGGCAAGACCAACCTGTTCTGGGACGAGAAGGGCGAGGAGCAGCTTTCCAGATTCGGCTGGGATTTCCTCGACCGCATCCTGAGCCACGCGCTCGATCTCTGCCTTGTCTTCAACTCGAGCGTGAACGCCTATCGCCGGCTCGATCCGCACTTCGAGGCGCCCAATCAGATCCGCGCCTCGGCGACCGACCGCGGCGCGATGATCCGCGTGCCGATCGGGAACCATCGTTCCATGCGGACCGAAGTGCGCGCCGTGGCGCCGGACTCGAATCCCTACCTGTCGCTCTACTCGATCTTCAAGACGGGTCTCGACGGCACGATAGCGCCCCACGCCGACCTGCGCGCCGGCGGCCGCTACCTGCCCGACAACATCTACAAGGCGATCGACGACTTCAAGGGCTCGAAGTGGATCGCGGAGATTCTCGGTCCGGACGTTCAGGGCCGGTATGTGGACCTGAAACAGGCGGCCGCGGACCGCTCGCCGCGCGACCTGGGAACCTTCGTCAAAGGCTCCGAGGTGCAATACCACCACGAGGTCTACAACCAGTCGCTCTGGAATCTGTTTTAGGAGCCGTTCCACAGCGAATGAGCGGTCCCGGGAACCGTTCAACGCGGCTCTTTCCCCGGGGAAAGAGCCGCTTGGCCTCCGAGGCCGGGAAGTCCGGCAAGCGCGGAACTGCCTTGGCGTTGGGCCCGGTGCCGATTCCCGGGAAAAGCGCCTCGCCGGCGGCTGGATGCATTGTCGCCGGCGGATTGTTCTTCGAAAAAGGCGCCGGCGAGCCGGCAAATGCCGGCCCAGGCAAGGGCTCAGAGGCCGATTTTGAGGATAAAGAAGCGCATCCCGGTGATGAACACCGGTTTTTTGATTGAATCTTTGTGAATTATCCGACAATATAGAGATCACCTCGATAAACGGCAGTTCCCCTCTGTCGCAAGCGGTCGTTTGATCAACCGGATATGCCTGAGCAGGGTCGGCTTGGCTTTGCGCGCTGGAATCCACCACTCCGAGGCCGGGTTCGATCAGAGAAGCCTTCCTCAATGAGCATCTCCCGCGAGGAGTGCCGTTGACCAACCCCAGGAAAACTCACGATCACCCATACCACGAAGACGGTTCGCCACCAACCTTTGGAGGAACAGACGTGAAACGATTCCTTTCGGGATGGATACTTCTCTGTATCCTTTCCGCCGCCTCGCTCGCCTTCGCCCAGATCGCAACCACCTCACTTCGCGGCAACATCAAGGATCCCAGCGGCGCCGTCGTGCCGGGAGCCAGGATCACGCTCCTCGACAAGGCGACCGGAAAGATGCTCAGTGCAGTTTCGGGCACCACCGGATATTACGATCTCGAGCAGATTCCGCCAGCCACCTACACCATTACGGTGGCGGCTGCCGGATTCGGCGATCAGTCCAAGATCGCCGAATTGCTGGTCGACCAGCCGGCAACGATCGATTTCACCCTGACGGTGCAGACGAGCATTGTCACGGTGGATGTCTCGGCAGAGGCCCAGACGCTGAATACGACTGACGCCGCACTCGGCGGCTCAGCCGACAATGCGCTCATTCAGGCCCTGCCCAGCGAGACCCGGAACGTCCCCGATCTGCTGTCGCTGCAGCCCGGCGTGCTCTATTACGCACCTCCGGGCGGCGTGGCCACCAACGACAGCCGCCAGGGCGCGGTGAACGGCGGACGCTCCGACCAGGGCAACGTCACGATCGACGGCATCGACGATAACGACCAGGTGAACGGTTACGCGTTTAACGGCGTTCTGCGCGAGACACAGGACTCTATCGAGGAGTTCAATGTCACTACGGGCCAGGCTGCCACCGACGCCGGCCGTTCGTCGGGCGCGCAGATCAGCATGGTCACCAAGTCGGGGACCAACAAGTTTCATGGCGCCACTTACTGGTATTATCGCCCGCCTCTGACGGCCGCCAATAACTGGTTCCAGAAGCAAGCGGAGCTCGAAGAGGGGCTGCCGAATATCCCGACCAAGGTGCTTCGCAATATCTTCGGCGCCGACGTCGGCGGGCCGCTCAAAAAGGACAAGCTCTTCTTCTTCGGCAATTACGAGGGCCAAAGGCTCGCGGAGAATTACGAGCAGATTCAGACGGTTCCAACTGCGTCCTATGACGCGGGCATCATCACCTATCCGGGTGGCTCGGTGAGCGCGGCCCAGGTGAAGACGCTCGACGCCGGCTGCCAGGTATGCGGGACCAGCGAGTATCCGCTCCCTCCCGGTCCGAACCCCAACGCGCTGGCCTATTTGAAGTCGATGCCCGTGGCCAACGGAACCCTTGAAGGAGACGGATTGAATGAAGGCTCGTTTGCGTTTTCGTCGCCCAATCCGCAAAACGAGAACACTTCGATCGTCCGGCTCGATTACACGCCGAACGACCGGCATCGCATCTTTGCCCGCGGCAACCTGCAAAAGGACGACACAGCTTACCCTGAGCAGTTCCCGGGCCAGGGCCCGTACCAGGTTTACGAAGACAACAGCAAAGGCATGACCTTCGGCGATACGTGGAGCATCAAGACGAACCTGATCAACGACGCTCGCTACGGATACATCCGGCAGGGAAACTCGACCCGGGGCGTCGGTCAGGGCGACTATGTGGACTTCCGCTTCCTTTCCACCCCGACTGCGGAGACACGCACCTCGATCAACAGCGTGCCGGTGAACAATATCATCGACAACCTGAGCTGGACAAAAGGCAAGCACACCTTCGAGTTTGGCGCGAACTGGCGGCTGATCCACCAGAATAACGACCAGGACAACACAACCTGGCAGGAGGGCAACACCAACCCCTATTGGATGACCGGCCTTTCGCCAGGATCGAGCGCAGCGGGGAGCGGATTCCAGAACTCCTACGATATCGCCTACGACAATCTGGTGGGGGCCGTTCCATCGCTCACCAACTCGTACAACTACAAGGTAACCAGCGCCACCACCGGCACGCTGCTGCCCGATGGCGCCTTCCTCAAGCGCTCGTTCAGCGCCAACGAATACGAGTGGTTTGTGCAGGATCAGTGGCACACGACGCAGAAGCTGGTAATCACCCTTGGCCTGCGCCATAGCATCCTGCAGACGCCGTGGGAAACAACGGGCCAGGAGGTGGCGCCAACCTTCAACACCAATGCCTTTGCCTTGCAGCGCGAGTCCGCGGCGCAAGGCGGGCAGATCTACGAGCCGAACATGCTCTTTGCGCCTACGGGCAAGTATTACGGCAAGCCGGGCTTCTGGCCTAAATCAAAAGACAACTTTGCACCGCGACTTGCGATAGCGTACTCGCCGGATTCCAAGACTTCAATGCGCGTGGGCTTCGGACTCTACTACGACCATTACGGAGAGGCTCTGGTTAATACC
Source organism: Acidobacteriaceae bacterium (assembly GCA_030039035.1). GTDB lineage: Bacteria > Acidobacteriota > Terriglobia > Terriglobales > Acidobacteriaceae > Telmatobacter. The sequence continues at coordinate 13,352 of JASHQQ010000138.1, forward strand.
TTCGACCAGCACGGGGAATTCGGCACCAGTTCGTCGATCACCAACGCCCCGGACGTTTATTCAGTCGAAGGCAGCTCGGCCCATCCGGGCTCGCCGCGGTTCCTGGGCAGAAACATTCTTCCGCCCATTAACAACGGCGGCTCGCCGGCCGTGCAGAAATACCCTTTCACGGCGCCGCTTGACGGCTTTGAGATATCGTGGGGCCTCGACAATAACATCAAGACTCCATATTCCGAAACCTTCGATGCCTCGGTTCAGCGGACCATCCCCGGAGGGTTCACGGTCGAGGCGGCGTATGTAGGTCGCCTGGGGCGCCATCTGCTGCAAAGCTGGGATGTTGCCGAGCCGGTCGACTACGTGGATCCCGGCGGCGGCGGCGAATACTACGCTGCGGGTACCTTGCTCTCGCGCGCAGTGGATGCGAACAACGGCAAATGGGGCTACACTCCGTCGAGCCCCCACGTGGCTGCTATCCCCTATTTCGAAAATGTCTTCTCGTTTATGAAGAACTTCGACTACCCGGGCGAGAGCGCGACCCAGGCCGTCTACAACAACGAGTGGGCCCCAAACCGCTCGCAGAATGGCGCAACCACCGCGCTGTCTGACCTGGACTTCTATGGTCCGCTCTACGGCTTCTATCCTGCGCCGTCCACCTGGCAGCCGCACTTCTGGCAGAACCAGTTCTCGTCGCTGTATGCGCTGGCGAGCATCGGCATGAGCTACTACAACGCGGGCCAGCTCACGCTGCGCCATCCCACCAGCCATGGTTTGACTTTGCAAGTGAGCTACGCCTATTCAAGCTCGATCGATATGGGCTCGGATGCAGAGCGCGCCGGGGGCTGGCAGAGCAATTCGTTCAGCGACATCCTGAATACCTGGAAGCCTTATTTGAACCGTGGCCGTTCCGACTTCAACACCACGCACCTGCTGACCACCGACTGGGTCTACGCGCTGCCATTCGGGCGCGGAAAGGCGGTTGCAGGCGGAGCCAATAAGATCACGGACGCCTTCATCGGCGGATGGCAGTTCTCGGGAATCAACCGTCTCTCCAGCGGCCTGCCGATGACGTACGCCTTTTATGAGCCGGGCTGGACGACGAACTGGCAGATTGAGAGTTATGCCGTCAAGGTTGGGCCCGTCCCGCTGCACCGTCACTTCGACTCGCTGGGCAACCCGCAGTTCTTCGCCAATCCCGATGCGATCAACAACAGCATCTCCTGCGGCGGATTCGTGTGCCCCGGCTATTCAGGCCCGGCGGGCGGAATAAGGCTCCCATACCCCGGCGAAGCGGGCGAGCGGAACACCTTCAACGGTGACGGGTACTTCGACATCGATTCCGGCCTCTCCAAGACCTGGAAGCTCGGCGAGCTGGGCGCGCTGAAGTTCAGTTGGGAGACCTACAACGTAACCAATACGGTGCGGTTCGATCCTGCATCGGTCGGCGGCGGTCTGACTGGAGGCAACCTGGGCATTGCCAGCAGCCTGTTGACCTCTCCGCGGCGCATGCAGTTCAGCCTGCGCTACGACTTCTAGGATGAAGACCCTCCCTGTCGTTTGCCGGAAGGCGAGCGACGAGGGCGGAGCGACACCTGATTTCCCGATCGGGCCAGACGCCGGAGAGGCCAATGCTTCTCCGGCAAAATTTTTTTGCGGGCCGCCCACGGCTGCGCGCCAGGCCCTGGCAGTCGCCGCGCACGCGCGCTCTCCTGTCATTTATCCCCGTTTCATGAAGCCTCGCACCGGATTTATGTCAATCAGTCACAAATGTCACTTGCAGAACCTAACTTGCCTCGTGGTCTTCGCTAACTCCCGGATACTTCCGATTCAGACGGCAATGACGGATTTCAGTTGAATCTTCGGCGATATTGGGCAATTATTATCGGTATTTCGTGACGGTAGGCCGCGCGGGTACGTCCAACATTCGGCACTTTCCGGATTGCCATCGACTTTTCCTTTTTGTGGAAGATCGTGCTTCCGCGCTTCGCGCGGGACCCGGCTGCGGAGATGCCGATGGGGTGTCCGCGGCGCCCCGGCAGCCCACTTATGGAGGATACTCTCCCGGAAGATACTTGTAACTTGCGCAGGGCCGGTTGTTCCCCATGCTTTGACCCGACAACCTGCTACTGCCGAATCGCAAATTGACCCGAGATATCGCCCATCGGGAAAAAGAACGGATGGATCGGCAATCGAGCCATCCCGTTGAACGGCGGAAGAACGCATTCGACACGAGAGCAGCAAGAAGACTTTTGGAGGAACAGACGTGAAACGATCCCTTTCGGGATGGATACTTTCCGGTATCCTTTCCACCGCCACCCTCGCCTTCAGCCAGATCGCAACCACATCCATTCACGGAACCATCAAGGATCCCAGCGGCGCCGTCGTGGCCGGAGCCAGGGTCACGCTTCTCGACAAGGCGACGGGAAAGATGTTCAGCGCGGATTCGGGCAACACCGGATTCTACGATCTCGAGCAGATTCCGCCGGCCACCTACACCATCACGGTTGCCGCCTCGGGCTTTGGCGACCAGACGAAGGTGGCGGAACTGCTGGTCAACCAGCCGGCGACGGTCGACTTCACGCTGACGGTGCAGTCGAGCACGGTGACGGTGGACGTGTCGGCCGAAGCGCAGACCCTCAATACCACCGATGCCTCGCTCGGCAACTCGGCCGACAACGCGCTGATCCAGGCTCTGCCCAGCGAGACGCGCAACGTACCCGACCTGCTGTCGCTGCAGCCCGGCGTGCTGTACCTGCCGCCGACGATGACCGACAGCCGCAGCGGCTCGGTGAACGGCGGCCGCTCCGACCAGGGCAACGTCACCATGGACGGGATCGACGACAACGACCAGGTGAACGGCTTCGCGTTCAATGGCGTGCTGCGCGAGACGCAGGATTCGATCGAGGAGTTCCGCGTGACCACCGGCGACGCCAACGCCGACCAGGGGCGTTCTTCCGGCGCGCAGATCAATATGGTCACCAAGGCCGGCACCAACAAATTTCACGGCGCCGCGTATGAATACTACCGCCCACCGCTCACGGCCTCGAACAACTGGTTCAACAAACAGGCCGAACTGGGTGAAGGGCTACCCAATGTTCCTTCCAAGGTTCTTCGCAACATTTACGGAGTGGCGGTCGGGGGACCCATTCGGAAGGACAAGCTGTTCTTCTTCGGCAATTATGAGGCGGAACGCCTGGCGGAAAACGCGCAGGTGAATGAGACCGTCGCCAGCCCGACGTACGCACAGGGAATCCTGCAGTTCCCTGATGCAGCGGGAAACACCCAGGCCATCAGTGCAAAGCAGCTTGCCGCGCTGGACAGCGGATGCTCGGTTTGCAACACCAGCGAGTATCCGCACCCGGCGGGCGCCAACGGGGCCGCATTGGGCTATTTCAACTCCATGCCACTGCAGAACGGCACGTTGCTCGGCGACGGCGGGTTCAATTCAGGCTCTTTTTCGTTCTCCTCGCCCAATCCCATCCACCAGAACACGGCGATCGGCAAGATCGACTTCACGCCCAACGACAGGCATCGCATCTTCGTGCGCGGCAATCTGCAGGATGACTACCAGGGATATCCGGAGAACTTTCCCGGCCAGGGACCCGAGCAGGTGCTTCAGGACGACAGCAAGGGCGTGATTGCCGGGGAAACGTGGACCATCACTCCGAACCTGATCAACGATATCCGCTATGGATACATCCGTCAGGGATACAGTTATCGCGGGCCGGGCGTCGGCGATTTTGTCGACTTTCGCTTCATGGCGACCACGACGTCGGAGTTCCGGACCGCGATCACACAGGTGCCGGTAAACAATATCGTGGACAACCTGAGCTGGACGAGGGGGAAACACAGCTTTGGATTCGGGGCAAACTGGCGCCTCATTCACCAGGATCACGACCAGGACACAACCACGTGGCAGTTCGGCAGCTCGAATCCCTATTGGTTGTCCGGTCCTCCGCCCACGCCGGCCGCCGTTCCGGACGGCTTCGATAACGCCTGGGAGATCGCATACGACAATCTCGTGGGAACCATCCCGTCGCTGACCAATTCCTACAATTACAAGATCACCAGCGCCAGCTCGGCAAGCCTGCTTCCCGATGGCGCTTTTCTCAGTCGCGCCTTCAGCGCCAACGAGTTCGAGTGGTATGCCCAGGACGCATGGCATGTGAGGCCGAATCTTATCGTCACCTTCGGGATTCGCCACTCGCTGCTTGAAACTCCCTGGGAGACGAATGGACAGCAGGTTTCCCCGACCGTCGACACTCATGCCTGGTACCTGCAACGTGAAGCTGCGGCGCAGGGCGGCCAGATTTACGAACCCAATCTGCTCTTCTCTCCGTCAGGAAACTTCTACGGACGGCCCGGCTTCTACCGCATGAATCCGGACAACTTCGCTCCCCGCCTCGCAATAGCCTACTCGCCGGACTCGAAGACCTCGATTCGCGCCGGCGCGGGCATCTACTACGATCATTTCGGCGAGGCGCTCATCGACACCTACGATCAGGAGGGTTCGTTCGGAATCAGCTCGTCGGTTACCAACCCCGCCGGTGTCTACTCCGTGCAGGACTCTCCCAGGTTCCTCGGCCGGAATATTCTTCCCGACATCAACAACGGCGGCTCTCCTCAGGTAGAGCATTATCCGTTTGCCGCGCCGCAGGGGAACTTCGCCATCACCTGGGGAATCGATAACAAGCTGAAGACGCCTTATTCGGAAACGTTCGATCTCTCCGTGCAAAGGCAGTTGCCCGGCGGGTTCACCCTCGAGTCGGCGTATGTCGGCAGGCTTGGGCGGCATCTGATTCAGCAAAACGATCTCGCCGAGCCCGTGGATTTCGTGGATCCCGACGGCGGAGGCGACTATTTCGCCGCGGCATCGCAATTGTCCCGCCTGGTGGATGCGAATGGCGGGAACGACTGCGCCTCGGTGCCGAGAATCGCGTTCTTCGAGCATGTCTTTTCATATATGGCGGGTTTCAATCCGGCGACGCTGCCAGGTGGAGCGCCAAATCCATGTCCAACCCCGAATGCCTCGGCAACCCAGGCGGTTTACCGTTACGAATGGGCGCCGTTCCGCTCCGGCGCGGGTGAAACCACATCGCTCGCCGACCTCGACTTTTTCTGTTTCAACGGAGCCTTCCTGGTGCCCTACAACTGCACCGGACCCTCGCGGTTCTGGCAGAACCAGTTCTCATCTCTCTACGCTCTGGACACGATCGGAATGAGCTACTATAACGCCGGCCAGTTCACCCTGCGGCACCCGACGAGCCATGGCCTGGAGACGGATTTGAGCTACACGTACTCGCACTCCATCGACATGGGCTCGGATACGGAGCGCAGCAACGAGTTCGGCACCAACGCCAGCAACACCGGATCGTTCAGCGAAATCCTCAATACCTGGAAGCCGTATCTGAACCGCGCCAGTTCGGACTTCGACACGCGCCACCTGGTGACCGTCGACGCTGTGTACCTGCTGCCCTTCGGGCGCGGAAAGACGCTCCTCAGCGGCGCAAACTCCGTTCTCGACGCTTTTGTCGGGGGCTGGCAGCTTTCGGGAATCAGCCGCTGGTCCAGTGGACTGCCCTGGGGCGTGATCGCCCCCGGCTGGGCAACCAACTGGCAGATCGAAAGCTATGGCGTCGATACGCAGCCGGTGAAGATCCGTCGCCACTTTCAGGCAGGAGATCCCGAGTTCTTCGATAATCCGACCACCATCAATAACGGAATTACCACCGGCGGGCCGATTCGTCTTCCTTATCCGGGGGAAGCGGGCGAACGGAACAACTTCCGCGGCGATGGTTATTTCGATCTGGACAACGGCCTGGCCAAAACATGGAAGATACGGGAATCCGGGTCGGTCAAATTTGCGTGGGAGGTGTACAACGTGACGAACACGGTACGCTTCGATCCTGCTTCCATCGGCAGCCAGTTGAGCGGCGGAAACCTGGGAATCGCCACTGCCCTGTTGACCGTGCCGCGTCGCATGCAATTCAGCCTGCGCTACGACTTTTGAAGCTCCCGCCCTGTCGTTCGCCACAGGGCGACCGGCAAGGGCAAGGCAACCGCTCCCGTTTTCGGATCAAACGCCGGAGAGGCTGATGCTTCTCCGGTGTTTTCCTGCCGCAGGATTCCGGCTCAGTCGTCCTGCCGGTGCACCGGCCAACGGCCCGATCAGGCGAGCTGAACTTCGATCTTGACCACCGACGCCGGCGGGAACGCAAAGTTCAGCGAATCAGCTCGGACGGTGATGTCGGCCGGGCGGCTCTTCACCTGGTCGGGGTGGTCAAGGGTGCTGTGGGCGTGGATGTCGTTTTCGTGAATCATCCATGCTTTGGCGCTTGCCGGCCTGGCGCCGCGCAGCACGATCTCGGCCTGGCGCGGCTGGCCGATGTCGGGATTGACCGCGGTGAGGGTGAGCGTTTTCTCCTTCAGCGACGCCGATCCTTTCAATCCCCAGAACGTCGCCGGCTTGCCGTCGCGGTCATACTTCACTTCGGGCGACGAAAACTCCGTTCGCACGGCAGTGCCTCCCTGATGCGCCGCGTACAGGTCGAAGACACAGAAGTTCGGCGTGGTGGTGAATTTATCGCCCCGGGCGAAGAAGAGAGCATTGAGGTTATTGATGAGCTGCGCGCAGGCGGCGAGGCCGATCTTTTCGGCATGGCGGTTGAAAGTGTCGAGCGTGAGCGCCGTGACCACGGCGTCGCGCATCGTGATCTGCTGGCCAAACAACTGCTCGGGAAAAGACTCGGTGCCGGGCCTGTACCACGGGCCGTATTCGTCGACGACAAGCTTGATCCGGTGGTCGAGATCGAACTCGCCCGTCGCCGCCCAGTGATCGAGCACGATCTTCTCCATCCGGTCGGCCTGCCGCATCATCTCGTACCAGTCGACCGGCGCAAAGTTGAGCGCGTCGCCCTTGGCGGCAAACCAATCTTCGGTTTTGCCGCGAGCGAGATTCCAGGAGTAGTAGTGCACGCTCAGCCCCCAGACGCCATGCGGATAATGGCCGGGCTCGCCGTGGTAGAGCTTGTTGAAGAAGCCGCGGGTCCAGGCCTGGTCGTCGCTGTTGGGGCCCGAGGCGACCAGACGCAGCTCTACCCCGTAGCCCGGGACCCATGTGGTGTAGCGCTTGTACTCGTTGGCGTAGTCCTCGGGATCGAAGTTGCCGCCGCAACCCCAGCTCTCGTTGCCCACGCCCCAGTAGCGCACGTTGAAGGGATCGGGCGAGCCGTCGCCGGCGCGCACCTCGGAGAGCGTAGTGGTGCCGCGCGGCGAGTTGCAGTAGCCCACCCAGCGATCGAACTCGATTGCGGGAAGGCTGCGCACGTTGACGGCAATGTAAGGCTCGGCGCCGCACAGCTTGCAGAAGCGGGCGAAGTCGGCTGTGCCGAAGGTATTCGGCTCGTAGACCTGGGGAATGTTTTTCGTGACCAGATCCTTGGGATAGGCATCGACCCAGAAGTTGGTGCGGCGCGGGCGCTTGTCGCGTGGCCCGATGCCGTCGCGCCAGTCGTAGCTGTCGGCGAAGCAGCCGCCGGGCCAGCGGACGACGGGCGCATGAATCTGGCGCATCCTGTCGATGAGCGCGGAGCGCAGGCCGTTCTGATTGGGAATCTTCGAGTCTTCGCCGACGTAGATTCCGTCGTAGATCACGGTGCCCAGGTGCTCGGTGAAGTGGCCATAGATTTCCGGCGCGATGGTGGCGATGGGCTCGTCGATCAGCACTTCGATGTGACTGTCGGCCTCCTGCGCCAGAGCGCGACTCCGGGAAAGGATTATCGTCGCCGACGATGCGGCGGCTGCCTTCAGGAAATTCCGTCGTTCCATGCGTCGTTCTCCCGCTTTTGTTCGCCAGGAAGGCGTATTGCCCTGGTTGCCCCACCCGTTTCGCCTGTTGCCGGCGAGAGGGGGTGGAGTCGCGGCGGCTTGCCGCTCCGGCCTCTCACTGGATCTTCAGCACCTCGGCCGCTATTGTTCGCAACTCCGGCAACACCCGTCCCAGTGCGGCGGGTTCGGCATCGCGGCGGCCCAGAGCAAAGTACACATCGCGATAGAGCTCATAAAGTTGCCCGTAGACGGCGGCGGCGTGCGGATCGGGATGGACCGTGCGCAGCGGCAAGCAGACGGCGGCCTGTGCTTCTTCAATCGTTTTACAGGCGCCGGCGGCCAGCAGCGCGAAGATGCCCGACCCAAGGCTGGTGGAAAGGCCCGCAGGCACCAGCACCGGCTTGTTCAGCACGTTGGCGTACACCCGGTTGAGCACCTCGCTGCGCTGGGGGACGCCGCCGGCATTGACGACGCGGTCGATGCGGACGCCGTGCGCGGCCATGCGCTCCAGAATGATGCGCGTGTGGAACGCCGTGCCTTCGATAGCCGCGAAGAGCTCGTCCTGCGCGGTGTGCACCAGGTTCCAGCCCAGCGTGACGCCGCCCAGCTCGGGATTGACCAGCACGGTGCGGTCGCCGTTGTCCCAGCTCAGGCGCAGCAGGCCGGTCTGGCCGGCTTTATAGGACTCCAATCCTTCCGAGAGCTCGGCGACCGAGGTCTGCGCGCGCCGTGCGATGCCGTCGAAGATGTCGCCGACGGCCGAGAGCCCGGCTTCGATGCCGGTGTAGGCCGGATGTACGCTGCCCGGCACCACTCCGCAGACGCCGGGAACGAGCTCGGCTTGGCGCGCAATGGCGATGATGCAGGTCGAAGTGCCGACGACGTTGACTACATCGCCCTCGCGAATATCCGAACCGATTGCGTCCCAGTGCGCGTCGAAGGCGCCCACGGGAATGGGGATACCGGCGCGAAGGCCGAGTTTTTCAGCCCATTGCGGCGACAGACGCCCGGCCAGGCGATCGCTGGTGAGGTACTCGCCGCCGATTTTGTCGCGCACGCCAGCAAGCAGCGGATCGACGGCAGTAAGAAACGATTCCGGCGGCAGCCCTCCCCAGCGCGGGTTCCACATCCATTTGTGACCCATGGCGCAGACGCTGCGCTTCAGATCTTGCACCGATCGAACGCCGCTCAGCGTGGCCGCGGCCATGTCGCAGTGCTCGAGCGCGGTGACGAAGCGGGCGCGTTTTTCGGGGTTGTGGCGCAGCCAATGAAGCAGCTTGGCCCATCCCCACTCGTGGGAGTAAACGCCGCCGCACCAATCGATGCCCTCGAAGTCCAGCGCATGGGCTTTTTGAGTGATCTCTTCCGCCTCGGCCCAGGCGCGATGATCGCACCAGAGGTAGTACTCGCCGAGCGGCTCCAGTCCCTCGCCGGCGGGAATCACGCTGGACCCGGTCGTATCCACGGCGATGGCCGCGACCGAGTCGCCGTCCACGCCGGTGCTGTCCAGCGCGACGCGGCACGCCTCGGCCAAAGCCGTCATCTGGTCCGCATGGGCCTGGGTCGCGTAGTCGGGATCTTCGCGCCGGCGATGCAGGGGGTAGGAGGCTGACGCCGTGCCGATGGGTCCCTTTTCACTGTCGACAAGGGTCACGCGAACGCTGAGCGTGCCGAAATCGACTCCGGCAACGACGGTCATGACGGGAGCACCTCGGGTAAACGCTTTCTGATTCGCAGATCAGAGTACACTATCGCCGCGCGGAATGTCCTGAATTCCACCACAACCCGGTCCGGCCCTCCAAATCCGTTACTTTCGGCTTCTCGTATCCGTGTCGTTCTCTTCAATCCCGCCGAATTCCCAGTTAGCGGAAGTTCTTTGGCGGCGGCCGTAATTCTATCGATCGATCCCTAGAAACCTACAGGTCCTTCGCTCGTTTCCGCCATGCGATATGCGGCGATTTGCCATGCCAGCCACGCGCTGCTTGAAGCGTTGGATTGTCCCGCCGATCTTGCTTCTGCCGATCGCGTCAAGTTGGCCTTGCCGGTCTTTTGCCTCTCAGAGTACCGCCGCCAAACCGGCTGCTTCGGCTCCGGCATTCTCTCCGCCGGGAGGCACTTACCTGTCCGCTCAGCATGTAAGCATCCGCGCTGCGACGGCGGGATCGGCGGTCTATTACACGATCAATGGAACAAAACCCACCACTGCGTCGAAGAAGTATACGGGGCCGATCGCGATCACTCACACATCGAAGCTCAAGGCGCTGGCCGTAGCCAAAAACCATGGGCCGTCTTCGATAACTTCCCAGACCTACACCATCACTCCGCCAGCGGCCGCGCCGCTCATTCAGCCCGGCGGAGGCACATTTCCCGCAGGCACGGCCGTGACTCTTAACGACGCGACGCCGGGCGCAACGATCTATTACACGACAAACGGCACCTTGCCGTCTGCTTCCTCGGCGAGATATACAGGACCGATCATTCTCGCCTCGGCGGAAACCATCATGGCCGCGGCTGTGGCCCCAGGCTACGCGCAGTCTCCCGGAAGCTTCGCTGCCTACAACGTGTTACCGGTCGCGGCGACGCCGGTTTTAACGCCCACACCGGGACCTTTCACGGCAAGCCAGCCGGTGTTTATCACCGATGCGACCCCGGGTGCGGCCATTTACTACACTACCGGCGGGACCGCGCCCACCGCCGCTTCTACTCCTTACACGGGCCCGATCGCGCTTTCGGCGACGGAAACCATTACTGCCATCGCGGTGTCGCCGGGCTATTGGCAGTCGGCGGCAGCCACGGGAACTTATATCCTGACACCTCCGGCTGCTGTCCCCGTACTTACTCCGCCGCCGGGAACTTATACTGCATCGCAACAGGTAACGATCGCCGATTCCACGCCGGGCGCCATTGTCTATTACACCAAGGACGGAACCGCGCCTGCCCCATCGTCGCCGCAGTATTCCGGACCGATCACGGTCTCCACAACCGGGGCCATCAACGCCATGGCGATCGCGCCCGGTTACTCGCAATCGCCGGCCGCGGCTGCAACCTATACAATCACGCCGCCGGCAGCGACGCCGTCGTTTTCCGTAGCCGCTGGGACTTATGTCTCGGTTCAAAAGGTAACCATCAGGGACGCAACAGCCGGCGCGGCAATCTATTACACTACCGATGGCTCCACGCCTACTGTTTCTTCGCCGAGCTATTCCGGCCCTGTCTCGATCACAGCAACGGAAACGATCAACGCCATGGCGACGGCCGCCAATTACTCGCCGTCGGCCGTGGCGAGCGCGGCGTATACGATTACTCCGCCTGCGGCAAAGCCGGTTTTTACTCCTGCTGCCGGGGCTTACATTGCCGCTCAATCCGTCAGCATCGCAGACTCCACTCCGGGAGCGACGATCTATTACACGACTGATGGGACAATGCCGGCAACGTCATCGCTGCAATATGCCGGCGCCATTGCCGTCTCTTCGACCGGGACACTCAGCGCCATGGCCATCGCGCCCGGATTCTCCCAATCCGCTACGGCTACGGCAAATTACACAATTACGCCGCCAGCGGGGGCGCCTGTTTTCTCTCCTTCCGGTGGAAGTTATGCGGGGCCTCAAACCATTTCGATCTCCGACTCCACGCCGGGCGCATCGATCTACTACACGACCGATGGAACGGCGCCGAGCACCTCTTCCACCTTGTTCACCGGGCCGATTACCGTAACTTCGACCCAATGCATCCATGCCGTTGCGATCGCGCCAGGTTATTCTCTGTCAGCGGTTGCGAGCGCGGCTTACAGCTTTCCCGGCCCGCTT
>JASHQQ010000017.1 GCA_030039035.1 Acidobacteriaceae bacterium
GCCGGAAACGGATGGGGCAGCCCATTCAAGCGCGATTCCGATTCAGTAGATCAGCTTCATCGAAAACTGGATCTGCCGTGAGTTGCCGGCGGTTTTGCTGATCTCGCCGAAGCCCGAGCCTTCGATGACGTTGGCCGGCAGCCCCATGTCGACGATGTTGAAGAGGTTGAAGAACTCGGCGCGGTACTGCAGATCGACCCGCTCGGCGCCGCTTTTGCGCTCCCCGAAGGGCGTGTCCTTGATCATGGCGAAGTCGTAGTCGTAGAAGGCGGGTCCAAAGAAGGTATTGCGGCCCAGCGTGCCGAAGTGTCCCTGGTTCGGCCCGGTACCGCCGGCGACGTGGATCGGAATCGAGAAAAAGTCCGATGCGTTGTTGGCTCCCTCGCCGAAGTAGTCCTCGCGCGCCTTGCGCGCAGTGGAAAGATGCGGCGTGGCGATCTGGTCGGGCCGGTCGACTCCACTCGAGCCGGCGCCGGTTTGCTGGATTCCGGAATAAACCGTGAATGGCGACCCCGATGTCAGATTCGAAATGCTCAACAGCTCCCAGCCTGCAGTGACTTTTTGTCCCAATGGCCGCAAGAAGTCCACGTCCCGCAGGTGCAGGTCCTGCGCGACGCTCATATTGAACGCATGCGCCACATCGAAGGCCGATGGCCCCTTTTCGGAGTGCGTGTTGAACGGATCCTGCGGATATGGCACCGTAACCGCGCCCGTCGCTCCCGTGCCGCCGATCACCGCACTGACATCGTCAAGCGACTTGCTCCACGTATAACTCGCCTGGATGCCCGGACCGCCATGGGCCACGGTTCCTGAGAGCGAAGTCTGCAGGGCGTGATAGGTGGAGTGAGCGGTTGCCGTGATGACGTTCTCCACGCCGAAGCCGCCGGTCACATTGCCGGCGCTATCGAATGTGGTGTAGGGCGCGAACTCCTGCGTGGCTCCGGGGTATGCGTTGGGAAAGCTGGTGCGCGGCAGTTTCTCCGCGGCGGTTCCCACGTAGCCTGCATCGCCAACCAGGTTGCCGAACTTGCGCTCGAGCCCCGCTGTCCAGGTGTAAAGCGTTCCGTTGCTGAAAGAGCGGTCAATGCCGCTAAGATTCAGGTCGCTCAGGCCGTGGCCGGGAGTCAGCCCTGCCAGGTCCTGCTCGTAGCGGTTCACGTCCATGGGCGTGTTGGGCGCCACTGCCTTCGTTTTGTGACTGGGAAAGATGTTTTCGCCCGACGGCGTATAGACCGGCGGGAGCTCCTGCGGGGTGATTTGGAAGCCATAGTGAATCGGCGCGCCCGGCGCGGAAAGCAGGCGCGGATAGACGGCAAACGGCGTCGAGCCGGTGAGGAAGTTATCCTGCCAGATGTTCGGCTGGATGGTCATGATGCTTCCGCCGGCGCGCATCAGCAGGTTGCCCGTGGCCTGCCACGAAACCTGTAAGCGCGGCTGCCAGGCGTGCCAGCTTGTCTGGTAACCCGGCTGCGGATTGATGACATACTCCTGCCCGGACGCAGTATTGAGAAAGCTTGAAGTCCGTTTGGCGCGCTCCGAGATCGGCGTGTACAGGTCCCAGCGCACGCCGTAATCGAGCGTGAGACGGCTGTTCGCCTTGTACGTGTCCTGTGCGAACAAGCCGACCGCGTTGCGGTTGATGGCCGCGGGGCCGATATGGGCGCCGTTGGAAAAATACGGCGGCGCGACGGCGACGGAGTAGACAAAGGGACTGCCGGAAAGAAAGCTCGACAAGGTATCGGGCAGCGGATCGCCGGGATGAATGTCGTGCGTCCCGCTCTTCGAAGGGATGAATTCCGTGGCATAGGCAACTCCGCCGCCAAAATCGTATTCGCCGTTGGGGCTGATGCCGAAGTACGTGGTGTCGCGGTTCAGCCTTGCCTCGATCCCTGCCCTGAAAGTGTGGTTTCCTGCGGCGTAGTTCGCAAGCTGCCGGCCCTGAAAGAGGTTTCCGTACGATTGCATCACCGATCCCGCCGCCGAATCGAACGCCTCGTACAGGCCGTCGTTGAATTTCACCGCCGGGTCGGTGCGATTCGGCGTGGGAAAGCCCGGCGTCGAGCGCTCGATGCTGAGCGAGGAAACAAGCGTGAGCCTCGGGGAGACGGTGCGCGTGTAGGCGCCCACTACGTTGCGCTGTTGATCGATGAACGTGATGCCGAACGAGGGATCGACTGCGGTCTGGTCGGGATTGGTCGTCGGGCCGGTCAGGTTGTCCATGGTGAAGCGCGCCAGAAACTGGTCTTTGGCGCTGAAGTTATGGTCGATGCGCAGCGAGAACTGGTTGGCGTTGGTATCTACGTCCGAAGGCGTTGCGTAGGTGCGAGTCCCATAAGCTCCGGCTGCATAGTTGGGCAAGGGATATCGCTTGAGCACGGCGGCGATGCCGGGGTCGACCGGAACCTGGAGCGTGTCACCCGGAAATGCGGTCGTGTCGAGGCCATCCCGTTCGTCCGCCGTGGGCACGGGCATCACCTGCGTCGTTCCCAGAACCTGGCGAAAGCCCTGATATTGCGTGAAGTAGAAGGTCTGCTTGCGTCCGTCGTAGAGGTGCGGGATGTAAACCGGCCCACCGTTGGTGAATCCGAATTCGTTGCGGCGGAAGGGCGGAATGCGGCCGGGATAGACGGGAGTGGCGTAATCGAAGTAGTTCCGCGCGTCGAAGACCGAGTTGCGCACGAACTCGAAGAACGAGCCGTGGAATCCGCTGGCGCCCGAGCGCGTGACGATGTTCGTGAATCCGGCGGCGCCGCGGCCGATTTCCGCCGGCATCCAGCCGGAGCTGGACTGGATCTCCTCGACCGCATCCACATCGAAATTCGAGAACGTCGAGCCGCCCATCTCGGGGTCGCTGATGTCGGCGCCATCCATGGCGAAGGTCGCCTCGACGCCGCGCTGGCCGTTGATGGCGAACTGCTGCGTGAAGTTCGTCGCGCCGTTGGCGTCGGTCATGGTTCCGGCCGCAAGAAGCAAAAGATGGCTGAAGTCGCGCGTATTCAGCGGCAGTTCGCTCACCGCCTGGCTGGAAAGCTGCTCGCCGCCCGTTGCGGCGTTCTGTTGCAGCGCCGCGATCGAAAGCTCTCCGCGCGCTGAAAAGGTGATAGCGACCGGCGGCGCAGCCGGAGCAAGGTCGAGCGGAATCGGGTAGTCAACCTTTCGGCCTTCTGCTTCAACCCGGAGCCGGTATCGGCCTGGGGGAAGCGGCCTCAACTCGAATCGACCGTCGGACCCCGTGGTGGATTCGGCTTTGGCTCCGGATCCGGTCAGCCGGATTCTGGCCTGAGCGATCGGCGCGCCTCCGGGATCGCGCAAGATCCCGCTCCAGATGGCGGTTGCGGCGGGTTGCTGCGGCTGCAATTGAAGCGCGCTCGACGCCAATCCCGCAAGGAAAAGAATCCATGCGCCGCTGAGGAGGAAAGCCGGTCGCGACACGCAGGGCGCCCGCCTGTTGGTGACCCGAAAAATGAAATGCATAAAGCCCTTGCACAGTTCCGGAGCGTCGGCCGAAGCCGGAATTTCGCCCGCGGCACAAAAACCGAATTATACCCAGTCAGGAAAGTCGCGGATGTGACGTGAGATGCTGGTGTGGCCCGTTGCTTCATTCCCTGGGCTATACTCAGGCATTCGCGAGGTTCGCTATGTCTCGTTTCCCCTCGATTGGCGTTCCCGCGGCTCGCTTCGCCGTTTTGCTCCTTCTCGCACTTCCGGCATGCTTTCCGGCCCAGGAGACGGATTCAACTCCTCGCGCACGCCCGGAGAGCATTGAATCGGCGCCCGCCGTCGCTCCTCCGCGCCCCACGCTGGCATGGGTTCTGAGCAATGATGGGGTGGAGATTCATCCTGCATTCGGCGACGTTTCGCTGCAAAGAGCCAGTCAGGGAACGAGCCCTGAGGTCGCCGGGGATGGAGCGGGGAATATTGACGGCGCCGCGTTGGTCGGCGGCGTGCCTTCCGGCGTTCCGGTCACCAACTATGCACTGCAAAACGCAGCCGAGGCATCGCTTTCCTCCGCGACAACCGTGCTGCTGCTGTGCGGCCGCGAAAACAACTGGCTGGCAAGGTCATACGGCGGAGTGCTGCCGGTGGAGGCATTGGGAACCTGGAATGTGTCCAAACAGGACGAATGGGGATTGAGCCTTGCGTCGAGCATTTCCCCCTTCGCCGTGGACATCGGCGGGGAATGGGATTATGCCAATGCGCCGCCGCCGCCGGCCAGCTTCATTCCCTTTACGCTGGAGCCCGTCTTCCCGCCGGCCTCCAATGCGCAGGTCTGCGTCTGGGCTTTCTACGATATGTCGGTGCATGGTTCCAAAGACGCGCCCGAGATCAGCGTTGCCTACGACGACGGGCCGGCGAGCGCGCCGCGCAAGCTGGCGCGGGCAGTGACACAAAGCAACCACCCGCTCGAGATCGTTTTCAATCAGCTTGGCGCGGACATCGGCATGCTGTTTGTCTGGCAAGGGTCTGACGCCGAACTCCTCTTCCAGCAGAACGTGCGAGCTTCTTACTGGAATGGCGGCCTGCGCAAACGGATCGCAGCCGGTTTCGCAACGCTGGACTGGAACGGCCTCGCCGTGACAAGCCTCGACCCGCGCCCCATCGCGCTGGGCGGCGACGCCGAAGACAACGTACGGGCCGTGCAGTACAGCAGCTTCGTCCGCACCAGTCCCTTCGCCCACTATTCGGTGACCACGCCGCCGGGAACGCCGTTCCTGGCCGTGCGCTACGAGCTGGGAAGCATCCTCTACCGGCCGGTCCTCTTTTCGATCAGCATCGAGCTCGACGGCGAGTACCTGGGTTATGACCAGCCCTGGCGGCAGGGAACAAACATTCGCTCCATCCCGTTACCGCTCGACGGCCGCAGCCACACCGTCGACCTGCGCAACGGCTTTACGCGCAGCGACAAGTACGCCGATCCAACGGCAATCGCGCTCGGATTTGGCGGCGGCGGATTCGTGGATGCGGTTGCTGTGCCTCCGGGATTCAAGGTTCAGGTCAATCGCCCCAGACCCGATTCGGCGGCCCTGGTTCTTTCCCATTCGGTCGCCGTGGGAGAATACGCGGAAGACCGCCCGTTCCTTGACCAGGGCCCGGAGTCCTCGGTGGCTTGGCCGGTGCAGGCGCGCGCGGTGAAAGCCTTTGGTACGGCGAGCGTGGTCGACGAGAGCTACGGCGGCGAGCTTCTCGTCAACGACTGTCCGACGCAGCAGGCGTGTACGGCCTACCTGGCCGCCATCAAGGCAGCGCAGCCGAAAGTCACGGTCGGCTTCTTAGCCAGGGTGCTCAACGACTTCTACCACGGCCACGCGTCGCACGGCGAGTGCCTGCCCCAATATGAAGAGAACCTGCAGTCCCTGATATCGGCGTGGGCAAAGGAGTATCCCGGCGTGCCGCTCTACGTGGGCTCTGACCTTGAACAATCGGCAGCCCACGAGGCTATGACCGACGGCTGCACTCCGGCGCTGCGGCTGGAAGACTGGCGGAGCGGCATACAGGACACGGTGCAGGGTTACGTGGCCCGCAACAGCGCCGACTGGCTGCACTTTGTGGACATGACTCCGTGGGTGCCGCAGGACGAGCTGGTCGAGGATGGCATTCATCCCGGAGTCGAAGGCCAGATCCTGATTTGCCAGGCCGTGGCCGATCTGTTCCATCAGCCGGCAACTTGCGGTGTGCCGAAATGATGCGCGAAGCCTGACCTCCGGCCCTCGTTTTCAGATCCGATCGAAGGGTCCGGCAGACAGCAGACCCTGCCCTCCAGACCAGCCGGTTTCCGGGAGTTCCACGCGGCGCGGGAATGCACTACGATTCTCCTTTCGGCCAAAGGAGCCTTTATGCCGCGCTGTACGACTTGCGGTGGCGTTCTTCTCGCCTTCGTCCTCGCCGCAATCTCCGCTGGCGGCCAATCGGTCCAGGTCTACCAGACCACGCCGGACCTGCTCGAAAGCCTGGCGCAGCTCGACACGTTGCACTTCGAAAAGAAGGCTGCGCATGGCGTGAACGTTCCCGCCATCACGGTGGACGAGAGCCAGCGATTCCAGACCATCGACGGATTCGGCGCCTCGCTCACCGACGCGGCCGCATGGCTCTTCGCCAAAAAACTCACCCCGGCTCAGACCGACGCAACCTTCAGGATGATCTTCAGCCGCAGGGACGGCATCGGCATCGACTTTCTGCGCCAGCCCGTCGGCTCGTCGGATCTGGCGGTGACGTTTTACTCCTTCGACGACCTGTGCGTGCAGACGGCGCAGGCGTGCACGACTCCGCCCGGCGTGAACGACTACAACCTCGACCATTTTTCCATCAAGCACGATGAGGACTACATCCTGCCTCTTCTGAAAAAGGCACTGTCCATCAATCCCGAGATTCTCGTCATGCTCACGCCGTGGAGCCCGCCGGGCTGGATGAAGACTTCGGGCTCGATGCTGGGCTCGAATCCCGGTACCAAACAGCCGTCGAGCCTGCGTCCCGAAGCGTACACCGCATTCGCCAATTACCTGGTCAAAACGATCGAGGGCTATCAGGCGGCCGGCGTGCCCATCTACGCGCTCTCGGTGCAGAACGAGCCGCTCTTCGCTCCGCCGACTTACAGCGGCATGCAGATGCTGGCCGACGAGCAGGCGAAATTTTTTGGCGAAGCGCTGGGGCCCGCGCTGGCCGCGGCGAATTTGAAGACCAAAGTGATGGCCTACGACCACAATTGGGACCGGCCGGATTATCCGGAGACCGTGCTGAAGGACCCCAAGGCCGGCGCACTCGCTGTCGGCACCGCCTGGCACCACTATGCCGGCGATCCCTCCGCGATGACGAAGATTCACGACGAGTTTCCGCACAAAGACGAATGGGTGACCGAATCGAGCGGAGGCACGTGGCAGACCGGCAGTGTGCTCGGCGAAGAGGCCGGCGAGCTGATCGCCTCGATGCGCAACTGGGCGAAGAGCTACGTCCTTTGGGCGCTGGCGACCGACCAGAATCACGGGCCCTACGTGGGCGGTTGCGACACTTGCCGCGGCCTCGTGACGATCGACGATTCCTTCTCAGGCGCGGCGCGGGTGAAGATGGAGCCGGATTATTACGTGCTGGGGCAGGCGAGCAGGTTCGTCGTGCAGGGCGCGGTCCGCATCGGGTCGGACGAGCCGGCGGGAACGCAGTTGAAGGACGTGGCGTTTCGCAATCCGAACGGAAGCCTGGTGCTGTATTTGCTCAACGCGGGCAAGGATGGCCGGACCGTGCGCGTTGTCTTTCAGGAAAAGTCGTTGGTTACGACCATTCCTCACGGCTCCGTGGCGACGCTGGTGTGGAGGCCGTAAGGGCTCGGTTGTACGCAGCCGGTCGCCCGGAGAAAAGCACGACTCCGAAGCGGCGAGCCACGCGATCAATGTTCGTGCAGCGCCTCCGGTGGAGGGATGTACGCCTCGGGCTTCACATGCCCGCGATGGCAGGTGCCGCAGGTCACGGGCTTGGGCTTTTCCTTTTCGTCGGGGCCCGCCGCCGCGGCGATCTTTTTCAGGTAATTGTTGTTGATCTCTTCCGTCATCGTGTACATGATGCGCGCCTGCGCCTTCTCCGGCTTCGAGTCGTCCGCGAACTTGAGACGCGGCCGGCCGTTGGGGCCGAGGTGGTTCGGGTCGGCGGTGTGACAGGTGTCGCAGTGTGTGCCGAGAGCCGCCGCCCAGCCGTGCATGATCTTGTGGACCTGCTCACCCGTAAAGGTCTTGGGCAGAACCTTGAGATTGGTTGGAGCCGGCTCCGGCTCGTGTTCGTGGGGCGGAGGCGCAGCCGGCTGTTGCGCGGGTAGCTGGGCGATGGCAAAGAAGGCTGCGGCGAAGAAAGCTGTCAAGGCCGGGAGGGGAAGCAGCGATGGTTTCAGATGAATTCTCCTCTGGAGATGGAGCAGTGAAAGACGGTTTCCGATGACGCGATTCTATCCGATGCGGACGCACTTGCCGGTTAACGACTTGCGGCCGGAGACACAGCCATGGCCGGGCAGTGCAAAGCGCAGCGGCAGCTCCACGGCGTGGCGGATGCCGATGCGCGTGGTGACCAGCGCTACGGTGACAGCAAATCCGTCGTCGCGCAGTTGAAGTGGTGACGACGGGTCGGTCAGGTCGAGGCCATTGTGCCGCGTGCGGGTAAGGCCGAGCGCCTGGCACAGCCGGCTGGGACCGGAAGCGATCCCGCGCAGGGGCGCGTGGATGGCAAGTCCGCGGTTGCGAGCCATTTGGGCGACGCCGAGGACCGGCTCCAGCGCGCGGACCAGCACGCAGCCGGCTTGCCCTTCCGGCTCGCAGGTCACGTTCATGCAGTAGTAGCGGCCGTAGATGGCATAGACGTACGCATGGCCGGCGGTTTCGAAGATCACGCGGTTGCGCGGCGTCGGCCCGCGATGGGAATGCGCGGCCGGATCGGGTTGCTCGTTGTGCGGGCCCAGGTAGGCTTCGACCTCCACGATCCGGCCGGCCAGGACGCCGGCGCGCGTGCTGTGAACCAGCAGCTTGCCAAGCAGGCGCGGCGCCACTCGCTCCGGAGGAGGATGGAAGAAACTGCGCCGGAGCAGGCGGCCGGGGTTTTCCGCCGCATCCGGCCGCCTGCGGACTACTTGTGCGACTTCTTCCATTCCTTCACAAGGGCCAGCACTTCCTCTGCGTGCCCTTCCGGCGTAACCTTGGGAAAGACGTGCAGGAGGGTGCGGTCGGGGCCGATCAGAAACGTGGTTCGCTCGATGCCCCACACTTTCTTGCCATACATGTTCTTTTCCTTCATCACGCCAAACTGATTTGAGACTTTCTCGTCTACATCAGCAAGGAGTGTATAAGGAAGGTCGTACTTGGCCTTGAATTTGGCCTGGTCTTTGGGGGTATCGCGGGAGATGCCGAGCACCACGGCGCCGGCCGCCTGGAGCTTCTTGAACTGGTCGCGGAAGCCGCAGGCCTCAATGGTGCAGCCGGGCGTATCGGCCCGCGGATAAAAGAACAGCACGACCGGCTTGCCGGCATAATCGGAAAGGCTTACAGTCTTGTCCTCATCGGTTTTGAGCGAAAAGTCGTCGACTTTCTGGTTGAGCTCCATAAGGATTTTCCTCTCATGGTAAATGGAATGCTCAAATCGGCCGTTCCTCTGCATTATTCCCGACGCAGGCGCCGGGTGTCATGGGTTCGCGAGGCAAAGTTTCAATCGTTTGCAGCCGGGCTGGTCTTCGCGGCGGCCGCGCTGCTCGCCGCGATTCCTGGGTGGTCTCAGTATCCGGGCCAGATCACGAATAACGCCAACAAGGCTCCGGAGTTGCGCGCGGTGGCCGTGCTGGAATGGACGGGACCCGCGGGCAAGCCCAGGACCTGCCGTCTGGTGCCGGTGACGATCCTCGATCAGGGACAGCTCCAGGACGGCAGCATCTACATGGCCCGGCCTCAGCCCATGGCGCTGGCCGGCGAAGTGGAGTACGAGCTCGAGGAGAACGGCAAAACCGTCGGCCTTTTCGATATCGAGAATTCCGGGCAGGAACAGGGCTCCTGGGTGGGCTACGGGACGTGGAAGCCGATGCCCGGCCCTCCGAAGCCGAAGGTCGAGACTGCCAGGGTCGATGACTTCGACGATCCGGACGACGACAAGCCGGTGCTGCACCGCAAGAAGCATCCGGGCGACACACAGAGCGGAGGCTCGTCAGGCAGCAACTCGTCCGGCAATTCGGGATCGGCTTCCAACGCGCCGGCTCCCGATCCCGACCGGCCCGTGCTTCACAAGAGCGATGAGAGCACAAACAGCAACGCGCCGGCCGAGGATCCCGACCGGCCCAGGCTGAAAGACGACAAGAAGCCGGCCGACGAAGTGGGCCACGTGGAATCGCTGCCCGACATCAGCGACCCCGACCGCCCGCGGCTGATGCGCGGCAAGCCCGAAGGCAGCGGCCTGAAGGTGCTGCCCAGCCTGATGGGATTGCCTCCGGACATGGAACAGGCGGTTGCCGTCTCGGATGCGCAGAACCACCCGGACCACCCGTGGAGTTACAAGTGGGCCAATCCCGGCGATGAAGCCAAACTGAAAGGCGATCTCGAGCAGATCGCCCGCACCGCGCTGGGCCTCGACAATCCGCCTGCTCCGGCTTCGACTCCGCAGGCAAAGCGGGTTTCGACCACGCACAAGAGCCTCAAGCCCGCCGCACCGCCAGAGCCTGCTCCACTGGCCGACGAACACTTCCGCGTCTTCGAACTGGCTTACGGTTCGGGCGCAACGCTGGTGCTTTCGGCACACACCGAAGGACCTCTCGACAAGGCGAAATTTGTCACGCTGATCGCTCAGCCCGACCTCTACGGCAACGTGCTGGTGCTGCTCAAGAACGTGACCGACGGCGCGCATCTGGACGAGACTCCGCGCATGAAACTGATCGACGCGGTGGATGCGATGGCCGACAACCGCGGCGAGCTGCTCTTCGAGCTGCGCGGGGAAACGCAGAGGCAGTTCGCGTTGTACCGCGTCTATCGCGGCCAGGCGCAGAAGCTGTTTGTAGGCGGCGGAGCGGAAGTCGGGTCGGCGGAATAGACGAGGGAACAGGGGGCAGAAAGGCTCATTTGCGCAGTCGATTCATAATCGCGACCAGCATGCGGCTTACTTCACCGGACAGGTGCTGCGCATGTGCTCGCGAATCCTTCGAGCCAAAGCCAGGAGCTTCGGAAATGATGAGTCGCGTTTGCGATTCGCAATTCGAGCCTCGCGCGTGACCTAAAAACTGGAATTACTCGCCCTTCGTCGATCGGCCATAGCCTTCAGCGATGTTGCTTGGCACGGAAACGGAGGCGCGGCGAAGCTGATTTGTAAGCCCGAATTGTTCTGAAGGTGGAAACGTCGAAGTAAGCTTATTAACCGCTGTGCTGAGTTCGACGGCGCGCTGCCAGACAACGAGCTCTTTGAATGATGCACCCATTCTTTTCTCCTTCTCCTCAGGTTCTCCGATTCGAGGGAGATTAGCGTATTCTCGGGGAAATTCCCTTCTCTCTGATCGCTCCTGTTCCGCTGTTCCCTAATCCCTGTTCCCTGATCCCTGTTCCCTGCCTTCATCACTTCGGCAACTGCGTCACATCCCATCCGCCGCCTAGCGACCGCACCAAACCCACGCTGGAGACAAACTGCCGCGTCTCGAGATCGATCGCCGTGCGCTGGTTCTGCAGCAACGTGGCTTCGGCAGTGAGCACTTCGAGATAGCTCGTTACACCGCCCTTGTAGCGCTGGTTGGAAAGATCGTAGGCTCTCTGCGCGGCGTCGACGGCTTTTACTTCCTCGCCGCTTTCGTTCTCCAGAATGCGCAGCGACGAGAGCTGATCCTCGACATCGTTGAACGCGAAAAAGACCGAGCTCTTGTACGCGGCCGCCAGGGCCTCGAAATTGTCGCGGGCCTGCGCCGTCAGCGCGTGGCGCTGGCCGGCGTCGAAGAGCAGCTCTGTCGCCTGCGCGCCCAGGCTCCACAGCGAACTCGGACCCTGGATCCACGTGCCGCCGTGCGTGCTCTCGAATCCGCCCGTGCCGCCCAGCGTGATGCTGGGGTAAAAGGCGCTGACGGCAATGCCGATCTGCGCGTTGGCCGCGGCTACGCGGCGCTCGGCGGCGGCGATGTCGGGCCGTCGTTCCAGCAGTTGCGAAGGCACGCCGAGCGGCACCCTGGGCAATGGCAGATCGAGAGGCGCAGGCGGAATGCCGAATTCACCCGGCGTATAGCCGGCGAGCATGGCCACGGCGTGTTCGAACTGCGCGCGCGCCACGCCCACATCCACCAGTTGCGCACGCACGGTTTCAAGCTGGGTCTCGGCCTGCAGCACGTCTTCGTTGGTTGCCACTCCGCCGGCAAGGCGCCTCTGCGTCAAATCGAGCTGATGCTCGAGGTCGGCGACCGTCGCGGTCAGCAGCCGTGTCTGCGCGTCCAGCCCGCGCAACTGGAAGTAGTCGTTGGCCAACTCGGCGGTCAGGCTCAGGTTCACGTTGGCCATGTCGGCGGCGCTGGCTTGCGCGCTTTCGTGCGCGGCCTCGACGCCGCGGCGCACGCGTCCCCAGAAGTCCGGCTCCCAGCTTCCTTGCCCGCCGATCAGCAGGTCGTTGTAGTTCGTGTTCGTGGTGGGCGTCACCAACGGCTTGTGCGACGAGTCCTTGTAATGCGCCACACCCGCGGAACCGGATAGCTGGGGAAAGAGATTGGCGCGCACCACGGCGATCTGCTCGCGCGCGGCGAGATACGTGTCGAGCGCCTGCTGCAGCGAGGGATTCGAAGTCGCGATCCGCTCCTCCAGCCGGTTGAGTTCCGGATCGTTGTAGATCTCCCACCATTTGCCGCGGATCATGCCGTCGGAGGGCGAAGCCGGCTGCCAGCTTCCGCCGGCGGGATTGGGCGGCGGAACGAGTACGTCCGACGCGCCGGTTTCCTTGTAGGCAGCGGGCGCAGTGAATCCGGGCCGCGTGTAGTCGGGGCCGACGGGCTTGCAGCCGGTGGCGAATACCAGCGCCGTCAAAGCGCAAATCGCCAACCATGCAAACCCTCGCCGCATCCGCCGCGGCCCTGTCGAGGCGATCGCCATCTCTACCTGCCCCCCGGCTCGCCTTGAGCGCCGCTCTGCGGCTGCCCCTTTTGCTGGTCGTTGTGGATCACGGTCACCCGTTCGCCTTCGATCAGCGAGTCCGGCGGGTCCTGGATGACGCGATCGGAGGCGTTCAGGCCGGAGATCACCTGCACCGTGGCGCCGTCGTCCTGGCCGATCGAGACGGGAATGATGTGGGCGACGGTCTGGCTGTTCTTGTCGATCACAGTTCCGATCTGCAGTCCCTCGCGACGAAAGATCAGCGCCGCAACCGGCACGACAAAGGTCGGCCCGACCGGCGGAGTCCTGAAGTGAACCTGGGCCAGCGCCCCGGGCAGCAGTTGACGGTCGCGATTGTCGACGTCGATCTCGACCAAAAGCGTGCGGCTCACCGGATCGATGGCGTCCGCGGTGCGAACCAGAGTCCCCTGAAACGTGCGCCCGGGGAACTCGGCGAAGGTGAGGTCGATCTTGTCGCCGCGCTTGACCGTATTGGAGTAGACCTGCGGCACATTGGTGTAGACGCGCAGCACGCTGAGCGCCTGCAGGTGAAAGAGCTCGCGCGTCGTACCGGTATCGATCAACTGGCCGATATCGACGTTGCGCGCGGTCACCACGCCGTCGAAGGGCGCGTAGACCTTCTCGAACGACTGCAGCTCTATGAGCCGCTGCACGTTGGCTTGCGCGGATTTGACCGATGCCGATGTGGCGTTGGCCTGGTTGACGAAGGTATCCGTGTCCTGCTGCGAGACGGCTTCGGATTTTACCAGCCCCGTGTAGCGCTCGGCCTGGATGCGGGCGTTGTTGGCGGTGGCCTCGGCGGTTTTCAGATCGGCCTCGGCCTGCACCAGTTGCTGGTCGAGTTCGGGCGTGGAGATCTCGGCCAGCAACGCGCCCTTTTTCACCGTCGCGCCGATGTCGAAGTACCAGTGCGTGAGGTACCCTGAAGTGCGCGCGTAGATCGGCGAGTCAGTGTACGCAGTCACGTTGCCGGGCAGCACGAACTGGTCGACGGGAGAGGCCTGTTTGGGTGGCAGCGCCATCACCGTGGGAGCGGCAAGAGCGCTCGTCGATTGCGCCAGCACGTCGCGGCTGTGCATGCGGCGCAGAATGCCGACGGTGGCAATGGCGGCGAAGACGAGCAGGACGATCAGCACCGCGATGACGGCGTTGCGCGGCTTCACCGGCTGAGCGTCGGGCGCGCTGCTGTGGGCGTGGGAGGGCGACGCCGGCTCGGGAGGGTGCGGATTGGATGGATCGGTCATGAAAGCGAACTACTCCGGTAGACGGTCGAATTCGTCAACATAGCCACTGCCGGTTGCGGGATGCGCCGTTTCGGCGGCCGCCCTGCGGCGGCGCTCGAGCCAGCCGTGAACGACGGAGAAAAACACCGGCACAAAGAAAAGCGTGGCGAAGGTGGCCAGCATCAGCCCGCCGATCACGGCGCGGCCCAGCGGCGCATTCTGCTCCCCGCCGTCGCCCAGGCCCAGCGCCATGGGAAACATGCCGATAATCATGGCCAGCGCGGTCATCAGCACCGGCCGGAAGCGCACGAAGCCGGAGTTGAGCGCGGCCTTGCGCGCGTCGCCCACGAGAATCTCCAGTTGCTCGCGGGCGAAGCTGATGACCAGAATCGAGTTCGATGTGGCCACCCCCATGCACATGATGGCGCCGGTCAGCGCCGGAACGCTGAGCCGCGTGCCGGTGAGGAACAGGAACCAGACAATGCCGGCCAGCGCCGCGGGCAGCGCGGAAATGATGAGAAACGGATCGAGCCAGGACTGGAAGTTGACCACGATCAACAGGTAAACCAGCAGGATGGAGAAAGCCAGCCCGCCCAGCAGGCCGCGATAGGAGGTGCGCATGGTTTCGCTCTGGCCGCGCAGATCGAAATGAGAACCGCGCGGCAGGCCGCCGTGCGCGGCATCCAGCTTCTGGTGACGGTCGATGATCTGTTGCACCTTCGCCGTCACCGCGCCCAGGTCCGTGCCGCTCACATTGGCGAAGATATCGAGCACCGGCTGGATGTCGTAGTGACTCACCGTGCCCATCTCCTCGCCTGGATCGACCGAGGCGACGTTGCCCAGGATCTGCGTGGGAGCCGGCGCGCCGGGAGCTGCGGTCGATTCGGCGCCCGAAACCGTGCCGGGATCGGAACCGGGCGCTCCGGACGGTGATGCCGACGCACCGGACGCGTTGCCCGCCGGCCCGGTGGCCAAAGGTCCGGTGATCGGCAGGCTCTTGAGCGCCGCCAGCGACTCGAGATCGTATTGCGGCGACTGCACGGCCACGTTGTACGTGACGCCGGTGCGCGGATCGAGATAGAAGTTGGGCGTGGTCTGAAAGCTGCCGCTGAGGGCAACGAGCAGGCTTTGCGCCACGTTATTCTGCGTCAGCCCCACCGCCGAGGCCCGCGTGCGGTCCACGTTCACCGTCCAGTTGGGATAGTCGAAGGGCTGCTGGATGCGCACATCGGCGGCGCCGGGCACGTAGCGCACCTCATCGGCCATCTTCTCGGCAAGCAGGCGGTTGGCGTAGAGATTGGGACCGACGATCTGGACGTCGATGGGCGCGGCAAGGCCGAAGTTCAGAATCTGGGTGACGATATCGACCGGCAAGGCGTAAAAGGTCACGCCGGGATACTCTCGCGCCAGCACCTCGCGCAGTCTGTTCACGTACTCCTCGGTGGGGCGATGGTCCTTCGACAATTGCACCTGGATGTCGGCGTCCGAAGGTCCAATCGGCGCCGAGGTGGAGTAGGAAAGATTCAGCCCCGAATACGGAACGCCGATGTTGTCGAGAATGGTGACGATCTCGCTGGCGGGGATCTGCTCGCGAATGGTCTGGTCGATGTGATCGCACAGCGCCGCCGTCTCCTCGATGCGCGTTCCGGTGTGGGCGCGCACGTGGATCTTGAACTGGCCGGCATCGACCGAAGGGAAGAAGTCGCGGCCCAGCCAGGGCAGCAGGAGGGCAATCGAGGCGATCGTAAAGGCCACGAACGCCACCAGAAACACGCGCGCGTGATCCACGCAAAGCGTGAGCAGGCGCAGATAGCCGAGGCGGAATTTCGAGAATCCCGATTCGAACCCCAGTTGAAACACGACGAACGGGTTGCGGCTCTTCCTCTTGCGCGCGGTCTCCTCGTCCTCGTGCTCCTTGAGCAGGTACTTGGCCATGGTGGGCACGACCGTGCGCGACAGCAGGTAGCTGGCCAGCATGGCGAAGACCACGGCCTCGGCCAGCGGCACGAACAGGTATCGCGCCACGCCGGTAAGCAGGAACATGGGCACGAAAACGATGCAGATGGAGAGCGTGGAAACCAGCGCCGGCGTGGCGATCTGCGCGGCGCCGTCGAGGATGGCCTGCTCGATCTCCTTGCCCATTTCGAGGTTGCGGTTGATGTTTTCGATCTCCACGGTGGCGTCGTCGACCAGGATGCCGACGGCCAGCGCCATGCCGCCCAGGGTCATGATGTTGATGGTTTCGCCCAGCGCATAGAGGCAGCAGAGCGAACAGAGGATGGAAAGTGGAATCGAGACCGCGATGATGATCGTGGAGCGGAAGCTGCCCAGAAAAATCAGCACCATGATCGCGGTGAGACAGGCGGCGATGATGCCTTCGTGCACAACGCCATCGATGGAAGCGCGCACAAAGATGGACTGATCGGCGAGAGGGATGATCTTCAGTTGGGGAGGGAGCTGGGACTTGAGGCTGTCCACTTTGGCGAGGATGCCCTTGACGATGTTGAGGGTGGAGG
>JASHQQ010000139.1 GCA_030039035.1 Acidobacteriaceae bacterium
ATCGTCCAAACCACGGGCAACGCCGGCCAGTCGATCGCCTCGGGCGTCATCTTCACGCTGCCCGCACTGGTTTTTCTGGGATTCGATCTCGAATACACGCGCATCTTCTTTCTGGCGCTGATCGGCGGCTGGCTGGGCGTGCTGTTCATGATCCCGCTGCGCCGCCAGCTCATTGTCAAAGAGCACGGCAACCTGCAATACCCCGAGGGCACGGCCTGCGCCGACGTGCTCATCGCCGGCGAAAAAGGCGGCTCGTTCGCCAGCCGCGTCTTTCTCGGTCTCGGCCTCGGCGGCCTCTACGCCTTCTTCCAGAACGACAATCTCTTCGCCGCGTGGCCCGGCACGCCCGAATACCAGCCCGACTTCGGCCCCCAGCACATTCTCAAAGGCGCATCCGTCAAGGCCGACGCCACTCCCGAGTATCTCGGCGTCGGTTACATCATCGGTCCGCGCGTGGCCGGCGTCATCTTTGCCGGCGGGGTCTTCTCCTGGCTCGTGGTCATGCCGCTGATCTACTTCTTCGGCAAAGATCTGCCGCACCCGCTCTATCCCGGCACCATCCCCGTTGCGCAGATGGGCCCCAGCGACCTCTGGGCTACTTACATCCGGCCCATGGGCGCGGGAGCCGTGGCCGCCGCGGGGCTCATCACGCTAATTCGCACGCTGCCGACGATCGTCGGCGCGCTGACTTCCGGCTTCAAACAGATGCGTCCGGGCACGACGGGCGCAGCCCGACCGCTGCGGACCGAAGATGATTTATCCATGCGCACTGTCGTCATCGGATCGGTGCTGCTGATCGCGCTTACCTTCTTCTTTTTCGAATTCAAGCCCGTGCCCGGCGCATTCGTCGGCGCGCTGCCCAATCTTTCGGCTGCGCTGCTCATCGTGGTCTTCGGATTCCTCTTTGTCACGGTGAGCTCGCGCATTGTCGGGCTGATCGGCAGCTCCGCCAATCCCATGTCCGGCATGGCCATTGCCACGCTCATGGCCACCTGCGCCATTTTTCTCGTGCAGGGCTGGACGGCCCCGGCCTTCGGCGCGCTCGCCATCACCATCGGCGGCACTGTGGCGATTGCCGCGGCCAACGCCGGCGACACTTCGCAGGACCTGAAGACCGGTTACATCGTCGGCTCCACGCCGCGCCTGCAACAGATCGCGCTGATGATCGGCGTGGTCGTCTCCACCTTCGCCATCGGCCTCACGCTCAACGCCATGAACACCGGTCTCCAGTCGTTTCGCGCCGCTTCGCAGCCCTGGGATCTGAACGCCTCCCATCCCGGCGTCGCCATTCAACAGGACGTGAAGCATCTGCCCGAGCAGTTCAGCGTGACTGCGCCGGGCGGCACGGCGAGCACCCACAACAAGAGCGAGTACATCGTGCTCAATGCCATCGGTTCGGCAGAGCTGGCGGACGGGAAGTATCTCTATTCGCCGGCGAGCAAGCGCATCGAGGTGCAGTGGATCCAGGGCATCGGCAGCGAGAAAGCCGCGGCCCCTCAGGCGCGGCTCATGGCCACCGTCATCAACGGCATTCTCACGCGCAAACTGGCCTGGGGGCTGGTGCTGCTCGGAGTCTTTCTCGTTCTGGCCGTGGAACTGCTCGGCATCCGCTCGCTATCATTCGCCGTGGGCGCCTATCTTTCGATCGGGACGACCCTGGCCATCTTTTGCGGCGGCCTGGTGCGCTGGTTTGTCGAATCCATGGAGAAGCGCAGCGGCCACGAATCCGGCGCCGAAAGCGAAGTCTCGCCCGGCTCGCTCTTCGCCTCAGGGCTGATCGCCGCCGGGGGCATCGTGGGACTGATCGGCGTGGCGCTCAAATACTACGAGTCGCTCGCCGACAAGAGCGATATTCTCAACTTCCCGCATACGTTTCTTTGGCACGACTGGATTTCGATCCTGATGTTCGCGCTGCTGGCGTACTCGCTTTATTACTTTGCCAGGAAGCCAATGAACAAATGAATCGCAATTGGATCAGAGGCATAACTATTCGACTTGATGACCGGACCTATTCGAGCTTCGCCGAATCCGTCTGCTGCTGCATCATCTTCTGGAAAGTCTGCTTGTCGACGGGCAGGCACGCAGCCACGTCGCCGCCTTCGACCGCCTGCAAGGTAACTTCGTATCCGCGGAATTCTATCTTGCCGGTAAACGGGTCTTCGCGCTCCGAGAACTGGACCTGCCGCTCGAACCGCCCGTAGATAGCATCGTCCTCAAACGAGAGCGACTTGGCATCCCAGCTTTTCCCGGTGGAGAAATAGATTTCATAAGTTCCCGGCGCGATGCTCTTTTCGACGAATTCCTTGTGCGACTGGACATAGAAGCTGCGCACCAGCCGCTGGTTGCCGGGCTCGACCAGATTCACGATCGCGTCGTACGCCGTGCCGTTCTTGATCGTCAGCTCGCCATGCCCATCCAGGCACAGGCGGCTTTTGATCTCCGTTCCGTTGCCGAGGCTGATACCGCCGTTCCATCCGCCCGGGATTTTCGGCAGTTGCGGAGATTGCGTTGCGGCCAGCGGACGAAACTGCGCCGCGCTGTCGACTCCGGTCAATCTCAGGTTCGCATTCCAGAACAGCAGAAGGAACGCCGCCAGGAAAGGGATGAAATACGGCGCACCGATCGTCCTTTCAGGACGAACTCCAGGACACGATTTTCGGAATGGCCAAGGCAGGAAGATCGAATTCAGCCACGTCGTTCGATATGGGCCGCACGGTACACCAAGGAAGTAACTATCATCGGTAATTGATTTCATGGTTACCACCCAATCAAGTTAGATGGTTACGTGCGGGGGATGTTTGTCGATCAGTTAAACAGATTTTTCGCCGCGCGTCTACGACGATTTTTCCCGGGACATCTTCGGCGGCCGAATGCGGGTGCACTCCTCACCCGCAACCCGCGGCGTCAGATACCTGGAATAGATGCAAAAAAGGGAGCCGAAGGCACGATTCGTCATCTCCAAAGGCATTGCCGTGCCGGCGTCCGGCTGGAAAGGTCGCCGCCGCAAATCGGCGCCGGCGATCGGACTCTTCGTCTAGCGGAGGAACTTCCAAAGGTGCCATACGCCGAAAAGCAGGAGGGCAGCAACCATTTCGAAGGCGAAAGCAAACACCACGCCCAGCAGAAAATCATTTCCCTGCCCGGCCGGCGCGGAATGGCGTTCGGCTTCGGCAAAAGAAGCGAAGATCGGGGCGGGAAACGGCAATATCTTGCATGGGGTTTGGACGGCGGCTTCGGAAGAGCCGGAGACACTCCGTCCGCGGGCGGGGAGCACCCTGGAAGACATCTGAATCCTCGATCTCCGGGCTATCGGGACCACCGAACTCTGTCGCACCGGAGGACGGCCGATCTTCAGGCGGGAATGATTTCATTCTAGGCTCGGGTTGCCTGGCACATGCGATGTGCGTCGCATTTCGCTTTTGTCCTATCGAAGCGCTTTCCACATCAGCCATCCGCCGTAGACGAAGAGCGCGGCGAGCACCTCGAAGACAAGCGCGAATCCGGCGCCTTTCAGGCAGTTTCCGTCGCACGCGACCGACTCGGGCATCGCCTCGAATTCGAAGCATTCCCGGGGTGAGGGAAACTGCGGCGCCGATTCGGCTAGACGTTTTGGAGTATTGGGGGGAGGGAAGAGTGAGATTTCCGGAAGGGGGAGGGCTCTCTGAGACACTGTCGATCCTTTCTATCCCAGGTCCATCGGCAACTAAGCAGCTTTCATCAGCCCCGGGCAGGCGAGGGGCCAAAATGCAGTGTCAACTGGTTGATTGTCTGGGACAGACCATCCGGACGGCAGTGATCGATGTCACCCCGTTTGAAGGGGAAATTGAGCGAAGGGTTGCATCGGATCGAGGGCTTTTCATCGCTCCGGCCAAATTCGGGCCTGGCTTCGCGGCAGAGGACGGCCGGTTCGA